>JAOZOM010000109.1 GCA_029933275.1 Anaerolineales bacterium
CCGCACGCCGATTGGCAATTTTCGCGGATCGCTTGCTCCCATCCGTCCCGATGATTTAGCCGCAATTGCGCTAAAAGCCATCGTTGAGCGTACTGGCATTGACCCCGCCCTCGTTGAGGAGGTCTATCTCGGATGCGCCAACCAAGCGGGCGAAGATAACCGCAACGTGGCGCGCATGGCGACTCTGCTCGCTGATTTCCCCGTTGAAGTCGCTGCCGTGACTTTCAATCGGCTCTGCGCCTCGGGGCTGAACGCCGTCAATCAGGCGGCGCGCGCCATCAAAGTCGGCGAAGGCGATATTTTCATCGCGGGCGGTGTTGAGTCAATGACGCGTGGTCCATTTGCTGTAGGCAAACCCGAAATGGGCTATCCCTACGGCAACCAGACGATGTGGGATACAGCGTTTGGCTGGCGTTTTCCGCACCCAAAAATGAAAGAAGTTTATGGGACAGATGCGATGGGCATCACCGCCGAAAATTTGCAGGAATTCGGACATATTTCTCGCGAAGAACAGGATGCCTTTGCGCTACGCTCTCATATTCGAGCTGTTTCCGCTATAGATGACGGGAGATTTGCCGAGGAGATTTGTCCCGTTTCCATTCCTCAGCGAAAAGCAGACCCCATTATCTTCGACACCGATGAACGCCCTCGGCGTGGCACGACAATGGAAAAGCTCGCCAAATTACGCCCCGCCTTCAAAAAAGATGGCTCTGTCACCGCAGGGAATTCATCTGGTCTAAATGACGGCTCTTCTGCCATTTTGATTATGAGCGCGGAAAAAGCGGATGAACTTGGTCTCAAACCAATGGCACGGATTATCAGCTCTGCCGCGGCGGGCGTAGAGCCGCGCACGATGGGTATGGGACCCGTCCCCGCGACGCGAAAAGCTCTCAAACGCGCCGGTTTGACCCTCGATGAGATTGGCTTAATTGAGTTGAACGAAGCCTTTGCTGTCCAATCTCTCGCCGTGATGCGTGAATTGGGGATGAACCCCGATATTGTGAACGTCAACGGCGGTGCGGTCGCCTTGGGACATCCGCTGGGATGCTCAGGGGCGCGTATCTTGACGACTTTATTACACGAAATGAAACGGCGCGCACCGCAAGAGAAGAAACCTTATTACGGTTTGGCGACTCTCTGCGTTGGCGTGGGGCAGGGCGAGGCAACTGTGATCGAGTGGATTGGGTAAAAGGGTTGAAAAACGGCTCAAACTGTGTAATCTGCGGATGTGTATATATTATGAAAAAAACGATATTAATTCTCACCCTCCTCCTCGTTAGCTGTGCGCCCGCGCCTCATGCACCAGCAGAGCGAAGTGCAGAAAGTGTGCCGAGCGCACAAATCCCTGCCGCTACGCCGACCGCGGAGCCGAGCTTCGAAATTGTCTCTGCACCGGCTTTAACCCAAGTCGAAATGCTCGATGAGCAAAATGGATGGGCGCAAGCCGAGGGTCTCGTTCTGCGTACCGAAGATGGAGGCGAGAACTGGCTCAACATCACACCATCCGATATTTTGGGTGATCCCGCCTACGCTGAATCCTTTTTCTTAGACGCGCAAACCGGCTGGGTTTTGCTCCAAGACCTCGATAAACCCACCTACGGAGTCATTTATCGCACTACCGATGGCGGAAAAACTTGGCTTTGGCGAAATACACCTTTCGGGCGTTCCCAAATCAATTTTCTGGATGTCGAAAATGGCTACGCACTCACCGATTTGGGTGCGGCGGCTGGCTCAATGGGCGTGTCGATTTGGGTTACAAACAACGGCGGAGGCGATTTCAACCGCGTTTTCCTCCACGAACCCGGTCTTGATAATAGCCTCCCCCTCAGCGGGGTGAAAAATGGTTTTGATTTTATCGATTCGCAAAATGGCTGGATTGCAGGCACTGTCCCCCAAGATGGATTTATCTGGTTCTATCGAACGCGAAATGGGGGATTTTCTTGGGAGCTTCAGGATTTAGCGATGCCCTCCGGCTATGAGAATTACCAAACATCGGCGGATGCGCCCCTTTTCTTTGACGGGGGGCTGGGGTTGCTCCCCGTGCATCTTTTTGGCGAAAAAAGCGGATTTGTTTTCTACCGAACCAAAGACCGCGGCGAAACTTGGCAGGCGACTACCCCTCTCCCCATGCGCGGCGGAGAATATGCGCTCCTTTCTGCCAATGAAATCATCCTTTGGGATGGCTTTGGCATAATCTACTCAACCGACAACGGCGGAGAAACTTGGAGTGAATCTTCTACCGATTGGCAACCTGCCGATTCCCTTCGCAAACTGGATTTTGTCTCATCCACGCGCGGCTGGGCGTTGGTCGGCTTTGACCTCTATCGCACTGATGACGGTGGCTCGACTTGGGAGAAGTTGGGCGAAGAATAATTTAAGCCCTCATTCTAACCTTCCCCTATTTGGGGGGAAGGCATAAATCCTCTCCCTTGAGAAAAAACCTTCGGAGCGAGAAAATTTCGCACAATAAATGAAAAAAAACACCCCAGTGAGTCTTCCTCTGCGAATCCTTCTTGTCCATCTCGGATTGATGGCGTTGATGGGATTTGTCACCATTGCGACTTTATTAAAAGAACCCTCGCAAAGTGGCGGCTTTCTGGGCTTTTCTTTAGGACGCTGGGCGATTTTATTCGCCAATTTACTAATTGTTGGTGTTTTGCTTTTTACCTTTTTCAAAATGCTGAAAAATCAAGCGGGGAAATGGGAAAACTGGCTAAAAAACGAAAAATATTTATTCCTGCTATTCTATTCATCTCTCTTTCTCTTTGCTTTTTCTCTTCCCGCCGCGTTGGGTAAAATCCCCGCTTTGCGTTATTTTACCTACTTTGGGCGAATCCAACCCTCGCTGAACTGGTTGGCGTTTTCCAGCGGGATGACCTCGTTAACTCTGCTGGTTGTCTTGCATCATTCCATTTATCGTTGGGCGCGGCAATTTTTCCCGCAGAGAAAACCCGCACAAGAAAAAACTAACTTCACAAAATCGCAGAGATTGTTAATTTTAGGCATTCTTGCGCTCTACCTTAGCCTTCAAATCGTCAGCTTTTTACAAGTACGCGAGGCAAAATGGCTACCAGATAGCATTGATTATATTTTCCCTGCAGAAACCTACGCGTGGAGTAATCCCGGTTTATGGACGCATACAAAACCTTGGGGAACGGCGATTTTCTATAAATTAATCGGCACCTCCCCTTTGACGATAGATTTAATTCAGACTTTGCTCTCGACCTTCGCTTGGCTCTCTTTGGCTTGGATTTTTAGCCGCATCACGCGTGACCGCCGCTTGCGAATCGCTTCATTTGCTTTTATTCTCGGCTTTAGCCTCTCGCCCCCAATCCAAATGTGGAATCATATCATCCAGAGCGAGTCGCTTTCTCTTTCGCTGATGGTGCTGATTATTGCGGTCTGGTTATCTCTCTTAGAAAAATGGCAATGGAAAAGTTTTATTCTCTTAACCCTTCTCTTTGCGTGGTGGATAGGGACCAGAGAAAGCAACCTCTATCTCAGTTTGCTGATTGCCGCGATTCTAATTCTTGTGGGAGCATTCTACAAAAAACAACGTTTTTACTGGCTATTTGCGATTCTTCTTATTCTTTTTAGCTATAAGAATATGCAAATTTCAAAAACCCTGACCATGCCGCGTTGGTATTATCCCCTGACCAATATTGTCCTTAATCGCATTTTGCCGGACGAGGAATTTCTCGGGTTTTTTGAAGAGGCGGGGATGCCTGTCTCGCCGGAGTTGCTCAACTTAAGCGGAGGTTTTGCCGATAGTAACGATTTCGCTGTTTTCAACAGTGCCGCTTTAAACGATGTGGAGAGTTGGTTATATGAAAAAGGAAAAATGGTTTACATCCGCTTTTTGATCGCACACCCGATATATACGCTGACATCTCCCTGGGAGAATAGTAAAAAAATGCTTACTCCGGATAATATCCCAGAATATGCACCAGAGCAGTATCAACCTCCGTTGGGATGGTTATTTGGTAATTTTTTCTACCCCGATTCTCTTTGGCTTTTGCTTCTTCTCGCGTTGTTGACGCTGGTTACCGCGATTAAGGTTTTTCCTTTGCTTAATATCCCCGTTACTTGGCTTTTGTTGACCTCGCTTGCCTTATTCTTTCCCCACTTCTATCTCGTTTGGCACGGGGACGCGTTGGAAGTGGGCAGACATGCTGTCCAAGTCAGTGTACAATTGCGCCTTAGTTTATGGTTGCTCCTTTTCGTAGCTCTTGACAAACTGAAGCTAAAAAAACATGCCATTTAAATCTTTTCTCAATCAGGCAATGAACCCATATCCGAAGGACAAAAAAGCTACCGTTCTTTTTTCCCTTCGATTTCTCTTTTTAATTCTTTTAGAGGGTTTGGGCGTATTGATATGGCTTATGCTAGAGCCTTCTGAGCCGCAAAGCCGATTTTTCCTCCTCTATTCTTTAGAACGCTGGGGATTGGTTTTAGCCAATCTCGGATTCATCTTTTTTATCTTATTTCTCTTATGGGGAATAAAAGAAAAAACGCGGTGGTTTGATTCCTGTTTAGATCATGTGAAAAAAGAAAAATATGTAGGGATATTGCTGTTTTTTCTAATTGCCCTCTTTTTCCTGACGATAGGGTTAATCACCTCTCTTCAAGGTAAATTTCCGGCGTATTATCTGGAATTACGTCCTCTTTTGTTCTTGGCTGTAATGTCCATTGCCCAGTTATTATTTTTTTATCTTATTGAGACGCGGCATATTTTAGCGGAGATGATTCGGACGTATTTTCCTGTAAACGAAGAGATTCAAATATACCCCATAAACTCAAAAAGAATCTTAATCATCCTCGCTGGAATTTCATTTATATATCTATTCTTCCAAATTCAGGTTTATTTGAATATTCGAGAAGCCGCTCATTTAGGAGATACAACGAGCTATCTCGAAGGAGCGAGCTTTAGCTTAAACGATCCCGCGTTTTTTAGAGAAAGACGACCCTGGGGAATTGCTTTGGCATATAAGGTTTTAGGGCGTTCATTAGCCGCTATTGATTTTGCACAGGTTTTTGTTTCCACTTTGGCGTGGTTATCATTGGCTTGTTTTTTTAGCCGATCTCTCAGAGAGGGGTGGGCAAAGGTGGTTAGCTTTCTCGTCATTTTAGGATTCAGTTTCCACCCTGTTGTGCAGGTTTGGAATCATTCCGCCCTTAGCGAATCTTTTACGATTTCATTCACGATTCTCATCCTCGCATTTTTAATCGCTATTATGCAGGAATGGCAAAAAGGGAAATTTATTGCGCTCCTTTTTTTGTTTGTTTTTTGGATGAGCGTACACGAGGTCAATTTATATATCGGACTTCTTGTCGCGATTGCGTTCCTAGTCTTTGGCGCGTTTAAAAAAGATTCTCGTTTTTTGTGGGTGTTCAGCGTGCTTATCGGCATTGTTTTTGTTGTCAATTATCAGCTATCGTCAGCCTACGCGTTGCCTCGCTGGGGATTGCCTCTAGCAGAGGTGGTGACAAAGCGCATCTTACCTAACGAAGAATTCTTAAATTTCTTTGCAGAAGAAGGGATGCCTCTCAACCCTGCCTTGATGGCATTGAGCGGAGAGTGGGCTAATTCGAGAAATTATGTCGTTGTTAATAATCCCGACCTCAAGCCTTTTTCAGAATGGTTATTTGCTGATGGAAAAAGAGTTTATACTAAGTTTTTGCTGACCCATCCCCTTTATGCGATCACAGCCCCTTTAGAAGACATCGAACCTTCATTGGCTTCCAGTTTTGAAGAAATGGTTCCGAAATATACACCTGCATTACCGAATCCAATTAACGAATTCTTTTATCCAATTCGATTTTTCTGGCTCTGTTTTTGGACATCCCTTGTGATTGTCTTTTTCACCTTTACCAGAAATTTTAGAGGCAATAACAAAACTTTTTGGGTAGTTTTTATATTTTGGCTAATTTCCACTCCCTATTTATACCTCACTTGGCATGGCGATGCGCATAGTGTTGTGAGGCATGTTGTGATAGCAAATATCCAATTCCATTTGGGAATATGGTTGGTTTTACTCATCAACCTTAATGGAGTAGGTAAACAAAAAAAGAGAAACTAATGAAATATGAACCCGTTATCGGACTAGAAGTCCACGTTGAATTGGCGACCAAAT
>JAOZOM010000110.1 GCA_029933275.1 Anaerolineales bacterium
ATTCCTGATTTACTGACACCTAATTCACTGGAGTTCCCATGAAAACCGACCTCAACAAAATCATGCAAGACCGCAATATCGATGCCCTCCTCGTTCTCGGCGATGCCGAGCATAACGCCCCGATGTATTATCTAACAGGCGGCGGTCACGTCAATGCCGCGACCTTGATTAAGCCGCGCGGAGAAGAGGCGACTCTCTTCCACAACGATATGGAGCGCGAAGAAGCCGCAAAATCGAAATTGAAAACCATTCCTTATAGCAAATATCCGCTCAAAACGTTAATGAAAGAAGCGAAAGAGAAAAAGAGTAATTTCGGCGCATTGCGTTTGCAGAAGATGTTGGAAGATTGCGGCGTGACAAGCGGAAAAATCGGTGTATACGGACATACGGATTTGAGCAATTCCTTCTCCATGCTAACCGCCGCCCAAAAGCTGATGCCGGAAATTGAGTTTATCGGCGAATCGGGCACGGATTCGGTCTTTTTGCAGGCGATGGAGACAAAAACAGAAGATGAAATTGCTCGCATCCGTGAGATGGGACGCATCACAACCGAGGTGGTGGGGAAAGTGAAAGCCTTTTTAGCGGAACATGCCGTAGACGAGAACGAAGTCCTTTTGCAGACGGATGGCAAGCCGTTGACCATCGCCGATGTCAAAGCCAAGATCAATCTCTGGTTAGCGGAGCGAGGCGCAGAAAATCCCGAAGCGACTATTTTCGCCATCGGTCGGGATGCGGGAATCCCGCACTCGGTCGGCACAGAATCCGATTTAATCCGCTTGGGAAAAACCATTGTTTTTGATATTTTCCCCTGCGAGGCGGGCGGCGGCTATTTCTACGATTTCACGCGGACGTGGTGTCTCGGCTACGCGCCAGAAGCGGAGCAAAAGCTCTATGACGAAGTACGCGAGGTCTACGAAAAGGTCGAAGCGAAGTTGGAGAGCGGGATTCCTTTTGGCGAGTTACAGCGCATCACTTGCGAGCTTTTTGAAGCGCAGGGACACGCCACACCACTCCACACGGACGCACCGCAAGAGGGCTATGTACATAGCGTGGGACATGGACTGGGAGTGAATATCCACGAGAAACCCTGGGCGCGGATGAAAACTAAGGGAAACACTTTGCAATCTGGTGTCGTTTTTACGCTTGAGCCGGGACTCTATTATCCCTCCAAAGGGATGGGCGTGCGGATTGAGAATACGTATTGGGCGCGCCCCGATGGCAGTTTTGAGATGCTGGCAGAATTTGATTTTGGACTGGTGGTGAAGATGAGGGGGTAGCACCAGAGCTTACGCATGAAATTTCATGCCAAGCAAGACCTTTTCAAGATACTGAGTATTCAAAGCACAGTGGTGCATTTCATCCAAAAAAAACTAAAAAAGTTGCAAGATAACTATCTTGCAACTTTTTTGGTTATAATCCGCTCTATGAAAAAACGCAGTTGGTTTTTAAGCATTCTCGCCGCCATTTTACCGGCATTGCTCACAGTGATTATTCTCGGCGATATTTTTCAAGTGAATATTGCCGATTTTCTTCCTCGAATTTGGAACGATCAAGTTGGATATTGGCATTGGGCAAAATCTTTTAGCACAGCGGGATTTAACGCAGGCTATAACGGTTGGGATGAACTGACTGCCCCCGCGGCTTTCAATCCTTACGGGGAAAATGGTCCTTTTTACCAGATGATTTACGGTTCGATTGGCTGGCTAGTTGGCTGGAAAAATGCGTTGCCCATTTATATTAATATGGGCTTTCTGACTTTTTCCTTGCTCCTTTTCATCCGAAAAGCCGAACTCGAAAATGAGCAAATTTTGCATTTGGGGACAAGTGTGCTTTTACTTTTTCCAATTTTGCTTTATCTGCCGCTCAGTTCGCATGAAACCTTAAACCAATCTATTGCGATTTTGCTCACGACTGTTTTTTATTTCACACAAAAAAGGGATTTGCAAAGCTATCAGAAAATACTTTTTGCGCTTTTTCTCTTTTTTGCCTCTTTAATTCGGCTTTCTTGGGCAGTGCTTTTTCTGCCTTTCTTTTTTATCACAGTGCGGGGAAGTTTTACAAAAAAGTTACTTCTTTCTCTCACAATTTCAGCCTTTTTGGGATACACTTCGCTCGCTATTTCCGGTTATCTTTTACCCCCAAGCGGAAATATCATTTTAGAGCTAATTAAGGAAACTCGCACTTCTGGCGCGCATATTTTGTTGAGTCATATTAAATTTCAATTGGCGACTTTATTTAGTCCCCAACACCGCATGGATTTAATCATCACGCTTGAGACATTTTCTCTCGGTTTATGGAGTTTCTTCTATTTTCTGAGAAAGAAAACACCTCTTGACGAGCGCGTTGAATCCACATCTTTTCTCAATGCCTATAATCTCCTCGTGCCGCTAGGAATGGGAATCGTTTTTTATCTAGTTGCGGGATTTCACCGCATTTTTGTGCCACATCTGCTCATCACCGCACTATTATTGATTAAGCAGAGAAAATATCTCCCCCTTTACCTGAGTTTATTTATTGGCGTTCTTTTTTATAGTCCCTTTTGGTCGGCTTATCAAAAAACCCCCATCAATTATCAGCCCATGACCGCCGAATTTTTAGCAACGCAAAATATCATTAAGCAAAACATCGTTTTCGACCCAAATAGCGAAAGCCACTGGTGCAATACCCTCCTGCTCCCGATTGACCGCTACAACGATTACGTCCCCATGCTCCCCGCGGGTATCGGGGCTTCGCCAATTATCGCCCCGCAAAACCTGAGCTACCCGCCAAAATCCAAATATATTCTATTGGATAACGAAACCCTCACACGCGGTGCGTATCTCAAATATTTCCCAATGGACGATTTAAATCTGGATTTGCTAGATTCGCTCCCTCATGCAGAAATTTATTATAATGCGGACTCTGGCTGTTCGCGGGAGTAACGCTCTTGTTTTGAGCTTGCTTGCCCTTAATTAACTTTTATCACCCTTATCACCTTTGCCACTCCTAAAAAAAGGAAAACCATGAAAATTTCAATCACCGGCGTTGCCGGATTTATCGGCTCTAATTTATGCTCTGCCCTCCTCCAGCGAGGACATAGTGTCATCGGCATAGATAATATGTCACAAGGCGAATATGAAAACATCGCCGATTTTCGAGATAATCCCGCCTTTGAACTGCACGAAGTAGATGTACGCGATGAAAACGCTATTCTCGAAATCACCACAGGGAGCGATGTGATCGTTCACCTCGCCGCGTTCAAAATTCCACGTTATAGTGACTCGCTGGACACTTTATTAATCAACTCGCGGGGCGCGGAGAATATCGCCAAAGCCGCGGTAAAACACAACGCAAAGGTGGTTGCCGCATCTACCTCCGATGTTTACGGCAAAAACCGCGACCTCCCCTTCCGCGAAGATTCCGATTTAGTCATCGGTGCGCCGGATGTGAAACGCTGGGCGTATGCCATCTCGAAAATGTTCGATGAACAACTCTTTTTCGGCTATCACGAAAGATATGGGATTGATATCGTCATGCTCCGTTTCTTCGGCGGCTACGGTCCAAATCAAAACCTGACATGGTGGGGCGGACCCCAATCCGTATTCATCGAAAAAGCCCTCGAAAACGAAGAAATTCCTCTGCACGGAGACGGGCAACAGACGCGTTCCTTCACCTATATCAGCGACCACGTAAACGGGATTGTCCGCACCATCGAAATGCCCGAAGCGAATAATTTGGTCTTCAATATCGGCAACACTTACGAAATCACGATTGAAGATTTAGCCAAACTGATTTGGCGACTAGTACGCGGCGAAGACGACAAACCGAAAATCAAATTAATCCCCTACGAGACCTTCGGCAAATACGAAGATGTCCGCCGCCGAATTCCCGACATCACTCGCGCCCGCGAGATTTTAGGCTTTGAACCAAAAGTAGATTTAGAAGAGGGTTTGAAAAAAACTATCGCTTGGCAAATTGAGAGGCGCAAGAAAAACAATGCCTAATTTTTATGTCATCGTGCCGGTTCTTAACGAAGTCGGCAATTTAGAACACCTTTTCAACTCTTTTCAGCAAATCAACGCTTCCTTTGAAGATAGCTTCACCACGCACTTCATACTCGTGGATGACGGTAGCACAGACGGAACGGGAGAAAAAGCACAAGAACTCGCAGGCGCGCTCAATTTTAAGCTAATACAGCATGAGATAAATCAAGGTCCCGGCAAAGCATTCGGGAGCGCGTTCGCCCACATCGCGGATAAGGTACAAAACGAGGATTGGGTCGCAACAATGGAGGGCGATAATACCTCTCGCATCGAAGTTTTAACGCAGATGTTCATCCGCAAAGAGGAGGGCTACGATGTAATTCTTGCCAGCCCCTATATGTACGGCGGCGCGATCATCAACACCTCCCCGCTACGCGTATTTTTGAGCAGTATGGCGAATATCTTTGTGAAAGAATTTTTGGGCATACATGGTATTCTTACCGTAAGTTCTTTTTATCGGCTTTATACTGGAAAAACTATAAAAGATTTGCAAGAAAAATACTCCCCCGAAATTCTCGAATTAGCCGGCTTTGAATGTATGGTCGAGATGCTCCTAAAAATGATTTACCTCGAAAAGAGCATTTCAGAAGTCCCGCTGGTGCTAGATACAAGTCTACGCGTTGGGAAGAGTAAAATGAAAATTATCCGCACCGTGCGCGGTTATTTTAAGGTCTGGCAAAAGAAGAGGGGCTGGTAGAGGGCAATCTGTCTCTCTACACAGAAAAGGAAAATAAACGATGAGCAAGCTCAAATTCACGCGGCGATACTATAATCGTCCAAGCGATCTTTTACGAGATATTCGTCAAATTATGGGGAAACGCAAATTTATCCGCAAAGTGATGAGAGAAATCATCTCTCACGATTTTCGTGAGCGGTTGATGATGGTCGTCACCGAAGTTAACGGATGCCGCTATTGTCGCAGTTATCATCTAAAAGAATCACTCAAAAGCGGCGTTTCTGAAGCAGAATTGGCGGATTTGCTCAAAGGGCATATCCCCAAAGATACGCCGCCTGAAGAATACGTTGCACTGGCGTACGCCCAAAATTGGGCAGAAAATAACGCCAATCCCGACCCCGAAACTTGGGCGCATCTTGTTGAAACTTATGGAAACGAGAAGGCAGAAGCAATACAACTCGTTTTACAAATGATTCGGATGGGCAATTTGTCGGGAAATTTACTCGATTACCTGATTTTTAAACTCAGTTTTGGGAGACATGGGTTAGTTGAAAATGAAGCGCGTTTCTCTATAATGGAATAAGTTACTCCTCTTTAGACAAAGGATTTCTCGATGAAAACCAAATTCCCTCTTCTTTTCGTAGCCATATTGCTGATTCTAGCCTGCTCATTGCCGAGTACACCGCCGCCAAACCCTGACAATCAAGAAGCCGAAATACGGGATGCCGTTGCGGGGACGCAAACCGCGCTCGTACTTGCCGCCCCCCAACAAGCAACACCTGTCCCCAGCTTGGAACTTGCCACCGCAACTCCAAACATCGTGCATCTCACAACGCCGGGCGAACCCCCAAGCTATTATGAAAGTTGGATTATAGATCGGGATTCATCTAGCACCGCCCCGCAACGCGCCGCAAACGGAGGAGAGAATTTCTCCGTCAATCTCTACGAACGTCCTTTCAATGCAAATACGATGGATATTTACTATCCCGATTTGGATATCAAGAACGCACGTCTCGACCGTAAAGGAACGTGGGTCTATGTAGAAATCGAAATGGTCAATGTCCGCCAAAGCGGCGGGATGAACGGAAACTATGGCGTTGAACTCGATTTGGACGTAGACGGACGCGGCGATTGGCTAATTTTAGCCTCAAAACCCCAACCCACTTGGTCTACCAAAGGCGTGCGTGTTTGGACGGATACCAACAATGATGTCGGCAACGATTTCCCCGTCAACTCGGACCCGCCCCAACGCGGCAATGGCTACGACCAACTTTTCTTCGATCAGGGCAATAACCCCGATGCAGATATTGCTTGGGCGCGCGTTTCCCCGCAAAATCCTGCTTTTATTCAATTGGCGTTCAAAAATTCTCTGATTGCCAACGATAATTATTTCATGTGGGGTGCGTGGGC
>JAOZOM010000396.1 GCA_029933275.1 Anaerolineales bacterium
AACGATCGCGGTTGGAAGGATTGTAGCCTAGTGAACGATATTGTTTTAAACAAAAAAGAAAGTATTGAGTAGTGCATTAAACAAATCCAAACCTATTATGCCCTGCCCAGTGAACTCCCCTTTGGCGATGATTTTTTGAAGCAGGATGCAATAGCCAGAAACCTACAGCGCGCCTGCGAACAATCTATCGACCTCGCCAATCACGCCATCAAAATACGAAAATTGGGTCTTCCTAAAGAATCCAAAGAGAGCTTCATTTTGCTGGCTAAAGAGGGTATCATTCCTCACGACCTTGCGTCAAAACTCTCCAATATGGTCGGCTTTCGCAACGTACTTGTTCGCCAATATCAAGAACTTGACATCGCATTGATGCAAGATGTTATCGAAAATAACCTAAACGATATGATTGACTTCACTAACTTCATCGTCAAAGAATTTCTCCCCTAAGTATGACTATTCGAATCCTCGCCATAGAAACCTCTTGCGATGAGACCGCCGCCGCCGTTCTCGAAGATGGGCGCGCCCTCC
Organism: Anaerolineales bacterium; assembly: GCA_029933275.1. Taxonomy (GTDB): domain Bacteria; phylum Chloroflexota; class Anaerolineae; order Anaerolineales; family Villigracilaceae; genus Desulfolinea. The sequence continues at coordinate 529 of JAOZOM010000396.1, forward strand.
TCGCTTCTACCGTCGCCTCGCAAATGGAGATGCACGCTCGCTTCGGCGGCGTTTTTCCCGAAGTCGCCTCGCGCCAGCACGTATTGAGCATCACCCCCGTCATTGAACAGACTCTGGCGGATGCCCATCTCACGCTTGCGGATGTGGACGCTATCGCCGTGACGCGCGGACCCGGTTTGGCTGGCTCGCTGATCGTTGGCATGAACGCGGCGAAAGGCTTGGTTCTCGGTAGTGGGCATCCGCTCGTGGGCGTTAATCACCTCGAGGGGCATCTTTATTCGGCTTGGGCGCATGATGCAAAAGAAGACGCGCCCCCAGAGCCGCAATTTCCCCTCATGGCGCTCCTCGTCTCAGGCGGACACTCCGAACTCAACCTGATGACTAATCATCTCCAATATCAACGCCTCGGCGGGACGCTCGACGACGCGGCTGGCGAGGCTTTCGACAAGGTTGCCCGCATGTTGGGATTGCCCTATCCCGGCGGTCCCTCGATCCAGAAAATAGCAAAAAATGGCGACCCGACTGCGTTCAAATTCCCGCGCTCATGGCTGGGCAAAAGTTATGATTTCTCTTTTAGCGGGCTAAAAACCGCTGTTTTGCGAGAAGTGCGCAAACTTGAAAAAGAGGGAGATTTACCCGTTGCCAATCTCGCAGCCAGCTTCCAAGCTGCTGTTGTGGATGTGGTCTTCACCAAAACTATCAAAGCTGCGCGTGAATATGGCGCAAAAGAGATTTTAGTCGCGGGCGGGGTTTCGGCAAATCAATCTTTGCGGGAAACATTCTTGGCACAGGATGAATTCCCCGTTAATATCCCCAAACTTTCACTTTGTACTGATAATGCGGCAATGATTGCTGCGGCAGGTTATCAACGCTTCATTAATGGTCAACGCGACGAGCTTGATCTGGATATTTTGCCAACGTGGCGGCTTTCTTAAATTCTTAAACCGCCAAATTTGCGCAGTAAGGGTTGCCCTTAGTGAGCATCTAGAAATTACTTCCGCCGCCGGGGACGGCGGCTAGAGCAA
>JAOZOM010000397.1 GCA_029933275.1 Anaerolineales bacterium
GGGAGATTTTTCATTTGCTTCTCGGAAAAACTCGGTTTTTGCAGTAGAGTCTTTTTTAGGGTTCAACATAAATTTTCAGGGCGAATTTTCAACAGAATTCCTCGTCCCAACGTTCCACGTTGAAGGAAGGGAATTCACACCTGAATTCACGAAGAGCCGTTTTAGCTGTGTCTGAAGTCTGAAATCTTAGGGTTGATGTCTATTCGTCAGACTTCGTGCAATGCCAATTTTCAGGCTCTGTATTGAGACCTGGAAATTTCTCCATCATGTGCTTTTCTTTTTTCGGGTCTTTCTCAAATTTGACATCTACTTCAGCGCCTTTTTCCGCTTTTTTGGCTTGTTCTGCCACTTTGAGCTTGGCGGTTGCAATATCATGCTCCTGCCATTCAGCAGGCATCCCCTGCGGAGCGGGGAATTTCTCCATGAGGTGTTCGGATTGCGCTTTTTTTTCTGTTTTTGGGGCGTTCGTTTTCATTTTCTTTCTCCTTTTTTGAGACTTCAAACTTTAGATTTTAGTTACGACGTCACGCTTGTAGCGTGACTTACATTTTCTTTAGAAACCCGAAAGGTTTTACTGTTGAAACCTTTCGGATCTTCTTTTTTACTGACCACCGATTACTGTGGCTATCTCAGCCTCGCCAAAACGTCCGCTCGCGGTGAGCAATTTATTCAACCCGTCAATATAGGCTTTTGCGCTGGCTACGATGATGTCGGTGTGTGCGCCGTATCCGCCGAAGGTGCGTTTTCGTGCTTCGCCGCTTTGCGGGGACATTCGCTTTGAGATACTGCCATTTTGGGGTTCTAAACGAACGGTTACTTCGCCAATGGCATCAATGCCTTCGGTCACCGCGTCGATGTGGAATTCCAGCAGGGTGTTGGGCATTTGCACAATCGCGTCAATTGCCTTATATGTCGCATCAACGGGACCCGTTCCGAGCGCGGCGTAGGTGTGCAATTCTCCGTCCGGGCAAAGCATCCGCACGGTGGCGGTAGGCAAGCCCATCGTCCCGGACGCGACCTGCAATCCATCCAAACGATAATGCTCTTTGGCGCGATAAAGCTGATCTTCCGCCAGCGCGCCTAAATCCGCATCTGTCACAATTTTCTTTTTATCGGCTAAATCTTTGAAGCGTTTGAAGGTGCGCTTGAGCTTTTCTTCGCTCATTTCGTAGCCCAATTCGGCGAGCCGAACTTTTAGGGCGTGTCTGCCAGAATGTTTGCCCAAAACCAATTGCGATTTATGCAGCCCGACCGTTTCCGGGGTCATAATCTCGTAGGTTTCTTGGTTTTTGAGCATTCCGTCCTGATGGATGCCGGCTTCGTGGGCAAAGGCATTTGCGCCGACAATTGCCTTATTTGGCTGGACGCTCATGCCCGTATAATTGGAGACCGCGCGGCTCATGCGGGTAATTTGGGTGGAATCTATGCCTGTTTTCAAGCCGTAAACATGCTTGCGAGTTTGGAGCGTCATCGCGATTTCTTCGAGAGAAGTGTTGCCCGCCCGCTCGCCGATGCCGTTTATGGTCACTTCGGCTTGGCGCGCGCCCGCCT
>JAOZOM010000111.1 GCA_029933275.1 Anaerolineales bacterium
CCCGCTTTAATAAAGCCCCGTGATTTTACCATCCGCTTGGGAGGTGTCAAGGAAATTTCCTTTCTTTTAAAAAGAATTTGAAATGTAGGGCTTATCACCAAGAAAAAACTAAAAAAATGCTATTCAGAAACAACATTATTAACTAACCGTAGCCTTTTCTTCCCACTCCGCAGTCGCCTCACGGATAATATCTTGAATATCCTGCTCAGGAATATCCTCGATCCATTCATATTCGGCGAGACCGACTGTTATCAGAAGACCTCCGCTGAGAGAAGAGCGCATACGGATACCGCGCTTATCAAGCGGACCATCTTTCAATTTTTTCTGCAAAATTCGGTCAATTTGCTCAACCATGCTCAAGTTTGAATAAGATCTCTTCGCAATATCTGCTTCAATTTCTTCTTTTATTTTTACAAGGGGGGGAGATGGCGTTGGTGTTTTGGCAGAAGAAGTCGGGATGGTTGGAGCCGCCACATCTGCGGCTATGGGAGCAGTCTGTGCTGGCTGTTTGGGACCATCTAGCCAGGGGCGTAAGGAGATCACCACTTTCAGAAGTCGTTCACGCTGTTCAGGCGTGAGGTCAGAGCTATATTCGACTATTTCACCATCAAGCCGAAGTTTCAACGCGCCGGAAATACGCTCAAAAATTGTTAGAATTTCTGGCTCTACAACTCTTTCCTTTGCTTCATGCGCTTCTTCTTCTAAACCCTCATCATCAGAAGCCTCAGGCTCTTCCTCTTTTCCCTTCTTCATATCGCTTTTAATTGCCGATTCCAGCAACCCTAATAAATACCCCACAAGCCAAACAACAACAAGAATGCCAATAGTAGTCCAATTAAATTCCATCGTTTTTCTCCTGAATTTTCATTAAGGATTAAGCTATTTTTTGACATTGCGGACAAAAATGAGTACCGCGTTGTCCAACCGTAATTCGCTGGATAGGCGAGCCGCAATTCAAACAAGGCTCATCAGCTCGCCCGTAAACATGTAGATAATTTTGGAAGTCGCCACCGCGATAGATCCAATCTATGGATGTTCCATTGCGGCGGATGCCCTCCTCAAGCACAGAGCGGATGCTTCGCCATAGAATTTCGGCTTGCTTCCGTTTAATTAAATCAGATTTGGCGAGAGGATGCAAACCCGCCAAATGTAATGCTTCATCAGTATAGATATTCCCCATCCCGGCAATGAAACTTTGGTCGAGCAAAAGCGACTTGATTTGGCGTTTATGCCGCTGTAATCGCTCGTAGAGTAGTTCGGTAGTGAAATCATCATCGAGGGGTTCGGGACCTAACTTCCCCAAAATATCATCGGGGTTTGGGGTGAGCCAAACGCGCCCGAATTTGCGCATATTGCTAAAGGCGAGATAGTGTTTATCGGAGAGATGCAAAATTAAGCGGTCGTGCTTATGGATGGGAACATCGTCTTCGCGAATCAGTATATCACCGCTCATGCGGAGGTGGATGAGGAGTGTATCCACGCTGAGGGGCAGAATGATGTATTTGCCGCGCCGTTTAACGGTGGATATTGACTGCTCGATAATGTTTTTTCTGAAAAGAGCAGGCGTTGGGGTTGCGAGCGTCCGCTCCCAAAGTAAATCAGCAGATAAAATCGTGCGTCCAGTTAAATCCGCACGCAAACGGTTTACAATCGTCTCAACTTCAGGTAATTCGGGCATGTTTTCAGTAAATCAGTAAATCAGGAAACAGGTCTACTGATTCCTGATTCACTGTTCCTTAGTTCCTACTCATCAAACAACTCACCCACGCTTCTTCCTTCATGTGCGCGGAGAATGACTTCTGCTAAAAGCGGGGCTACGGAGCAGATCTTGAGCCTGTTGCCAAAGAGCTTTTTCGATTCTTCGGGAATAGGAACCGTATCGGTGGTAATGATTTCCTTAAGGTCGAGCGATGAGAGTCTTACGGCGGCATTGGATGAGAAAACAGGATGAATAAAGGCGAGGTAAATATCCCGCGCACCATTTTCACGTGCTAATTTGATCGCCTGAGCAATGGAGCCGCCTGTATCTACTTCGTCATCTACGATGATGATGTCACGCCCATTTACGTCTCCGATGATGTTGAGAGCTTCGGCTTTTGAATCGTTGGCGACACGTCTTTTCTCAATAAAGGCGACCGGCATATCCAGTCCTTCGGCATAATTGCGTCCTTTTTTGGCAAAACCGAGATCAACGGTCATGATAACGGGATTGGTGAGATTTTCTAGCAAATTATCTCTGATATAGTCTTCAACTATATGAGATGCTGTTAACACATCGCCCGGGATGGAGAAAAAGCCCTGCACCTGCCCCGCGTGGGGGTCAAGAGTCATATAGCGATCTGCGCCAGCTACTTCGATCATATCACTTACAAGGCGGGCGGTGATGGGGACGCGTGGTTGGTCTTTTTTGTCTGAGCGACCATAGCAAAGATAAGGCAAAACAGCCGTAATACGAGCCGCCGAATCGAGGCGTATGGTTTGGAGTGATATGAGCAACTCCATCAGATTTTGTTGCACGGGGCGCGAGGTGGTCTGAATGACGTAAACGTCTTGCCCGCGTACGCTACTATGCAATTTCACAAATAAGTTATCATTCGGAAAAAGAATTACATCTCGCTCACATAACTCTTTGGAGAGGTAATCAGCAATTTTCCTTGCCAATTTTGGCGATGCTGTGCCGGGAAAAAGAGCAATATCACCGTATCCCTTGATTTCATGTTTATGACTATTCATTATTTTTTTTCCTTGTCCCATTCTGAGCGCAATACACTCATAATGAGAATATCTTGATAGCAACCATTCTTAAAAAGTGCCTGTCTTTTACGCCCCTCGTGAATAAAACCAACTTTTTCATAAGCGCGAATTGCCCAAATATTTGCTTCGTAAACATATAGCTGAATTCGATTTAAATTAAGGGATTCAAAACTATGTTTGAGTAAAAGGCGCATTGCTTCTGTGCCGTAACCCTGATTCCAAATTGATTTATCGCCAAGCATAATCCCCACTTCAGCGGAGTGAGCAACAGAGTCTATATTAAACACGCTCACATTCCCGATTGCTCGCCAACTATCACCATCAGGAATTTCTACCGTCAGCGGTCTTTCAGCTTGGGGGCGTTTTGCCAAGCCCGCAAACCACTCTTCCTCTTCCCACATTCCCATCGGCAAGTAAAGCGTCAAACCCTCGGTCACTTTGGGGTCATTAATCCATTCCATGAAGAGGGGTAGGTCATCTTTTTCTGCCCTGCGAAAGCGGATTCGTTTTCCGTAGATCATACTTTTCTCCCATTAAGTATTTTTTCTACCGCGCCCCACGGAGATTCTTCTCGTTTCATTATTTTGGATAAAGTCTTCTCATAAGCGTCTGGGGATAATTCATCTAAGAATCGTGTAAATAAATTTTCTCGGAGGAGAGAATCGAACGTGGATTGGAGCTGGGTACGCTCACGAGTTACCCACTCTCCACCTTCTCGTAAAAAGGTGAGATGACGCTCAATCGTCTCGCATAGCTCATTGATTCCCTCTCCATCCTTGGCTATGGTGCGTTTTACTTCCGGTATCCAAATCGGATTCTGCTCTTCGGCTTTGGAGGGGGCTTCAACGACCATTCGCTGCCCGTGGTGTTGAAAAACGCGGCGCGTTGGGTGGGCAAGTTCGAGCATCCCCTTAAGGGCGCGCTCGGTATTCTCTACACCCGGGCGGTCGGCTTTGTTGATGACGAGAATATCAGCAATTTCCATAATTCCAGCTTTGATGGCTTGAATATCATCGCCAAGACCGGGAGCTTCTACAACGAGGGTGGTATGGGCAAGTTTGGCGATATCTACTTCGGCTTGTCCCGCGCCAACGGTTTCGATTAAGATTACGTCAAATTTTGCCGCGTCAAATACCTGTACCATCGCGACTGTTGACTGCGCAAGCCCGCCCAGAGATCCGCGCGAAGCCATAGATCGGATGAAGATATTCGGGTCACCAGAGAGATCACGCATCCGCACGCGGTCGCCCAGAACCGCTCCGCCTGTAAAAGGGCTAGAGGGGTCTACCGCGAGAATCGCAATGCGGTAATCTTTTTCTTTGCGATAATAGAGGGCAAGTTGGTTGACGAGAGTCGATTTCCCCGTACCGGGTGCGCCGGTGATGCCGATGAGGTGCGCTTTTCCCGTATGCGGGAAAAGTTCGTTGAGTGCAGAACGCCCAGATTCGCTGTTATTTTCTACTTGTGTCAGAATACGCGAGAGGGCAAGCCTATTTTGATTCAAAAGAGCTTGAGATAACTTCATAATATCTCAAGCTCTTTCTAGTACATCTGCGCGAATTTGGGTGACAATATCTTCGGTGGAGGCTCCGGGTCCGTAAACGCCGCTTACACCCATTTCTTTAAGCTGGGAAATGTCATCTTCCGGAATGATGCCGCCCAAAAAGAGGAGAACGTCGTCTTGTCCATTGGCTTTCATTAGTTCTAGGATGCGCGGGACAAGTGCCATGTGCGCCCCAGAAAGAATGGAAATGCCGATGACGTCTACATCTTCTTGCAACGCGGCTTCGGCGATCATTTCGGGCGTTTGACGTAAGCCTGTGTAGATGACTTCCATGCCTGCGTCGCGCAATGCTCTTGCGACAACTTTTGCGCCGCGGTCGTGACCATCTAAGCCCGGTTTGGCGACCAAAACACGAATTTTTCTTTCTACCATTACTTCCTCCAGCGAAAAGACAAGATTTTGTAAAGCTAAAAAATTATACTATAAGCTAGGTTCGGGGGGAGATGATAATTTCTTAAAAATTGTAAAAAATGGTCTATGGTTCCCATTGGGGTTGCCAATCTGGTTCGGGGTTATCGGTAATCTGCTGGAGGTTGCTACCATCGGGACGCATCAGGTAAAGGTCGGCTTGATTGTTATTGCGAAGAGAATTGAAGGCGACCCACTCTCCATCGGGGGAGTAGACGGCTGAGTTGTTGTTTCCGCCCGTTGTGAGCCGCGTGATGATGCCGGTCTCGATTTCGTAGCGGAAGATGTCTTTGTCGAGGGGAGGTCCGGCAGAGAGGAGTAGTTCGCGTCCGCTTGGTGACCATGAGACGCTCCCGGTAATGCCGAGCAAGCCGTAGGTCACGCGGCGAGGTTCCGCCTTAGCGTCAGCGTTATCCAAATCCAAGAGAAAAATTTCGTATTCATAGGCTTGGTCTACGGTCATGGCAAGGGCGATTGTTTTGCCATCTGGTGACCACGCCGCGCTAACGAGGGGATTCACACCTGCTTGTTTTCTTCCGCCATAAACGAGATGGGCGTTTTCTCCGTTGGAGTCCATAATCCACAAGCCAGTCGGTTCACCTTCGGGTTTGTTGATGAAGAGAATTTTTTCGCCACTAGGAGAGTAGGCGGGGGAAAAGACGTTGCCGATTTCATGGGTGAGTTCAATTTGTTGGGAGGTGCTGAGGACGAGCAAATATAGGTCAAAAGTGCCGTGGCTCTGGTTGGAGGCGTAGATGATGACTTCGCCTTTAGGGGAGAGGGAGGGGTAATAATGGTTGACGTTATCGTGGGTGATTTGGAGAAGCCCGCTGCCATTGCGGTTAACCATGCAGATTTGGTTGTAATCGCCGCGAGTGCAAGTGAAGATGATTCGCCCACCATGAACACCGGTGGGAAATGGGAGCGGGGTATAGGTCGGCGGCGGGAGCGGCGTATAAGTTGGCGGGAAGGTGGCTTCGAGGGTTAGTCCAACTGGTGCGGGAAGTTCGGCTGGAGGAGCTTCGGGGATGAAAAAGAGGGGTAATACCAGAAGCCCCAAGAGAATAATCCAGATGGGGAGGCGTTTTTTCTTTTTTTTCGAGAAGATGTTTTTATTGCGTTTGAGTTTGGGCATTGAGGAGATTATAGCATTCTATGAGGGCTGGGGATTAGGCATCAGCCAAAGCGACATCCCCCGCCTTCCCTTCAACAGGACTTTGTCAGCCGCACTGAAAAATTGGGTAATCAGGGAAGCGGGGATTAGGTAATTGGGAATTGGTAATCGGGCAAAACGAGCGAAACGACGAGACCGCTTGAGTGGATTTTAGCTTTGAGCGTGGATGTTTACATCTATGCGGTGAGAGTTTTATACA
>JAOZOM010000398.1 GCA_029933275.1 Anaerolineales bacterium
GGGACGAGATTTGAGTTGGCGATTAAGACGCGGGGCGCGTCTGTGTGACTTTTGAAAACGGCGACTGGCTTGCCCGATTGGACGAGAAGCGTCTCATCTTCTTCGAGATTTTTGAGCGATTCGAGAATAGCATCGAAGGATTCCCAGTTGCGTGCGGCTTGTCCGCGCCCGCCGTAAACGACCAATTTCTCGGGAATTTCAGCGACTTCGGGCGAAACATTATGCTGAATCATGCGGTAGGGGGCTTCGATGAGCCAGTTTTTGCAAGTCAGCTTGGTGCCTGTTGGGGGGTGAACTACGCGGGGTCCGGACATTTTTATCTCCTGTTCTTGGGTGGAAGGTTTAAGATTGGGAATGGCTATTTGGGAATGAGGAGTTGTGTTCTTAAAAAACTCGATTTCCGACTCCCAAATCACACGCATATTATACAACTTTAAAGCAAAAATTTGATGTTTCTTCGTGGACAAAAACAGAAAACTAACCTAAACTCAACCCATGTTAGCTCGTGTTTTCTCCTGCGCTGTTGTCGGTCTCGAAGGTGTTATCGTTGAAGTTGAAGTGGATATCACCAGCGGATTCGGGCGCGTCAATATCGTTGGTTTGCCCAACGCTGCTGTCAAAGAGAGCAGTGAGCGCGTCCAGTCTGCGGTCAAAAACAGCGGATTTTCCTATCCACGCAAGAGCATTATTGTTAATCTCGCGCCAGCCGATGTTCGCAAAGAAGGTCCCACCTACGACCTCCCCATCGCACTTGGCGTTTTGCTAATGCAAATGTTCGTTCCGTTGGATAGTGTAAAAGATGCGCTGGTTGTCGGCGAACTTTCACTGGATGGCACCGTCCGTCACTCAAAGGGGATTTTGCCGATGGCGGCGACCGCGAGAGCAGAGGGATATAAGCGGATATTTGTCCCTGCTGTAGACGCGGCGGAAGCCGCCCTCATCCCTGATTTAGACGTGATACCCGTTAAATCACTTTCTGCGTTATATAAACATCTGATTGGCGAAAAAACGATTCAACCTCAAACGGGTCTCGTTATGGACGCAATTCCCCGCCCTCCCAGCTTAACAGACTTCTCCGACATCAAGGGGCAAGAACATGTTAAGCGAGCTTTAGAAGTTGCCGCGGCTGGCGGTCATAATCTTCTTATGATGGGACCACCCGGTGCCGGGAAAACCCTCATCGCCCGTGCCGTTCCCAGCATTTTGCCCGATATGAGCATAGACGAAGCCCTCGATGTGACGCGAATTTATTCTATATCTGATCAACTCCCTGCAGATACCCCGCTGATGCAATTACGCCCCTTCCGCGCCCCACATCACACCATCAGCCATGCGGGATTAGTCGGTGGTGGCAATTGGCCCCGCCCCGGCGAAATCTCTCTCGCTCATCGCGGCGTATTATTTTTAGACGAATTTCCCGAGTTCGGTTCACGCGTTTTAGAAGTAATGCGCCAACCAATGGAAGATAAGGAAGTCACCATCAGCAGAGCGCAAGGCTCGTTAACTTTCCCTGCAAATTTTCAATTAATTGCGGCAATGAATCCATGTCC
>JAOZOM010000005.1 GCA_029933275.1 Anaerolineales bacterium
TAAAAATGAAAACACCAAATAAACTCTTTTTAGCGTTCGCTCTTTCGCTCATTTTATTGAACAGTTGCACTCCTACATCGAAAAAAGAAACTGAAGAATCACCCCCTCCGCCCATTGCTGAAATTTCATATTGCAATATGGACGACAGCACCCTCTGCTTAGAAGGTTTTGGCGAAGAAAACGAAGAAAATCTCATCATTCTCTTTAAGTCCAATAGTTCGGAGTTTGAAGATATTTATCTACGAATCAACAAAAATGGAGAAAACATTCCTTACCAATGCGCCCAATCACAGGAATTCCCCGAAAACATCTACTGTATAGGCGATTTTTTCCCCAACGACGAGGAAATTACAATCGGCGTTTACACCTTCAACAATGACACCCCAATTGGCAAGGGGAAATTCACCATTCAATATGGCGACCTTCAATTATCCGATGATGTCGAATTTGAAAATTCCCCCACCTTTCCGGATTATCCAAATTATCCCAATTACCCTAACGATTAACCAATGCCAAAAATTTTCTTAGACGGTCTTTACGTTCTAAGCCAAAATTGGAAAATTATCTTAAGCATAACAGCGATATTTTCTGTAAACTTCTTGTTTAGTCCCAAAGCTAAACAAGAAGTTTCGCTTAAAATCCTGCTCCCTTTTTTTCTTTTTTCTCTTCTACTCCGTTTAGCTTTTCTGCGGGATATTTACGCCCCGTCCTATTTCGATTCGATTGAGCATCTCAGAATTATCAAAGGGATAGTAGAGGGATGGGAAAATCACGCGTTTTTGGATTCGCTCCAGCACATCGTGCCAACCTATTATCATCTCGGTTTCCATTTTCTCGCCTCGCTCCTGACCTTTGGCTTGCGTGCCGATCCCATAAACGTGATGCTGGTCTTTGGGCAGGTGACTCTCGCCATACTCCCCATCCCGGTCGCGATTCTCATCTGGCACGAGACAAAAAACAAATACGCCCTCATCTTCACCGCCCTCCTCGCAGGATTTGGTTGGTATATGCCCGGATTCGCAATCAATTGGGGAAAATATCCCGCGCTATTAGGCATCCTCGCATTTGAAATCACTTTAAGTCTAGCATACACATTTTCTCAAAAAAAGCACATCCAATTTGCTATTCTAACCTTAGGCATATTAATCTCTACTCTCATCCATACAAGAACACTCATTATTTTTCTCATCACTCTAACCAGTTGGCTTTTTGCAAAAAAAATAAAGAACCTCCCCAAAAATTACCGTCATTCAATTTTAAAAATTCAACTTTTAGGGATATTAATTTTTGGCATATTAATCCAAACCGAACCGCTCCTAAAATTAGCCCTAGAGCCATATCTTGAAAACCATCTCCTAATTACCATAATCCTGATTCTAAGCTTCTTTGCTCTGGCAAAATTCCCGCGCGCTTTTTATTTCAGTCTCTTCTTTATCTTATTTACTCTCGCTTCATTATTTATTCCAGTCGAGAGCGTATTTCCTCAATTAGCCAACCAAACTCTGCTAGACAGACCCTTTGTAGAAATGATCCTCTATTTTCCCTTATCCCTTTTAGGCGGCTTAGGATTAGCAGGATTATTGAAATATGCAGGTATCTTTGCAAATGAAAAGAAATCGAGAAAAATCCTACTTTATATTAAATCCTTTCTCGTCATCTTATTCATTGCGGCAATTGGCATTATCTCGCTAAAAAACTATAATTTTTACCCTTCCGATTGTTGCGTTCTTCTCAACTACGACGATACCATCGCCTTTGATTGGATGCGCGAGAATCTTCCCGCCAATGTGCGCATCTTAACCGCTGGCAGGAATCTACAAGTCATCCCCAACGCAACTGAAACCAACTTGGTCGGCACCGATGCTGGGGTTTGGATTCCACAACGCCTCAATCGAGAAATTATCCTAATGCCTTATCAACTTGATTTTCTTTCATTAGAAACGAGCAAGCTATTATGTCAAAGCCAAGTTGACTATATCTATGTTGGGAGTACAAATCAACATTTCAACGGCAGGCAACTGGAAGAGAAAAGAACGTGGTATCAAAAAATTCTCTTCTTACCAAAAGTACAAATCTATCAATTTAAAGGCTGTAATTAGGCAAAAAAACATCGCAGAATCTTATATAATGCCAACAAAATCTTGTTTGCTGAATCAAAACCCTTAGGGTATAATAATGCGCCAGTCCTCGAAAGTGAGGGCTGGTTAAATTTTGCCATTATTCTAATAATCTGTGAGGAAAGTATTATGCCAAAAAGAACCTACCAACCCAAAAAACGTCGCCGCGTCCGCGTGCATGGTTTTCGTCAACGTATGTCCACCAAAGGCGGACGTGATGTCTTAAAACGTCGTCGTCTTAAAGGACGCTATCGCCTAACCGTGAAAGCGAACGAACACGTCAAAAAAGTCAACTGGTAAAGTTACCATCTGTGCAAAACTTATGGCAGATATCTAGAAGATCGAGTGAAGCAAATTTCCGAGGGTGCAGGTGCAACGTCAATTTCGCCTGACCCGGTCAACTGATTTCAAGCGGGTGCGGCAAGATGGAAAATCTTATGCCCACCCGCTCCTTGTGTTGATTGCATTAAAAGATAGACAATCTACTACGAGAATTGGTGTAGCGGCAGGCAAAAGTGTGGGGAATGCCGTTAAACGGAATCGAGCCAAACGTCTGATTCGAGCCGCCGCACGAGATTTATATCCGCAAATTAGTTCGGGATACGATTTAGTGCTTATCGCCCGCGCGCCGATCATCCAAGTCAAGATGCCCCAAGTCCGCACCGCGTTGCAGCAACTTTTGCAGCGCGCAAATTTGTTAAATGAAGCGTGAGTTTTACCTCCCCGACGAATATCCCAGCGAACCGAAGTTGCGTGATTTACCACGCAATCTGCGCAATTTGCCGCGCATCGCTCTTTTAGCGGTGATACGTCTTTATCAGAAAACTTTTTCGCGCGCTTTACCTGCCGGAACCTGCCGTTTCTACCCATCCTGTTCACATTATGGGTATCAGGCGATTTACAAGTATGGCGTGCTGAAAGGCTCAGTCATGGCAACTTGGCGCGTTATGCGTTGCAACCCCTTTAATGCGGGTGGTCACGATCCTGTTCCATAGGAGAAAACAAGTGAAATTGAAAAAAATATTTATTCTTAGCGCAGCAGTGATGCTATTCGTGCTTTTAAGCGGATGTTCTGCCTCTGCGATGCGCTCTAATAGTTGGTCTGGCTTAAGTGCAGATGCAGAAAAAGCCTATCTTGCGAAGGGTACTTTTGTTTACGCGATTAGCTTGAGCAATGGTAGCATGGCATGGCGGTATCCCGCTGAAAAAGCGGATAGCAAAGAGGCTTATTTTGCTAATCCTGTTTTAAGCGAAGATGGGCAATTGATCATTGCTAGCGCAGGCTCCAACCATAGCTTAAGCTCCTTAAACCCCGCAACTGGGAATTTAAACTGGACTTTTAGCGATGCCGAAGGGGTTTGGATTGCAAGCCCACTTGTGCTTGGCGATACTCTTTACGCACCCAATACCGATGGAAAACTCTACGCCCTCGATTTGAACGGAAGTTTCCTCTGGGCAAAACATATTGGCGGCGCATTATGGGCGCAACCGGTCAGCGATGGTGATTTCTTATATATCACTTCACTTGACCATCATGTTTACGCTTTTGATTTACAAAAAAAAGAAGTTACGTGGAATGTTGATCTTGGCGGCGCGATTCCCGGAGCTCTCGCTTTAGATGCCGAAGGAAAACTTTATCTTGGTTCCTTCGCCTCCGCTATCGTCTCAATTGACAGCCAAAGCCAGAATTTAGCATGGGAAACACCCACCAAAGGCTGGATTTGGGATGCTCCAGTTCTTGATGCGGATACGCTCTACGTTGGCGACCTTGATGGTTATTTTCACTCTATCAACACTGCGGATGGAAGCGAAAACTGGGATGCTTTCCAACCGGATGGACCCGTTACTGGATCTCCACTGGTAAGTAAAGATTTTGTTGTCCTCGGCACAGAATCTGGCACGGCTTACGCGATTGATAACGATGGAAAGATAGTTTGGCAACAAAATGTTGGCGAGCGACTATACACAAATCCTGTTCAAAGTGGTGAGTTGCTTCTTTTCGCCCCCACAGGAATCAAAATCAAAATCGCACTCGTTGCGCTTGATATCGAAGGAAGACAGGTGTGGCAATTCACACCTGAAAACTAAGGAGATATTATGTGGGATACCTACATCATCATTCCCATGAGCAATGTCCTGCTCTGGATATATGAAATCATAGGACATAATTTCGGCATTGCGATTATCCTTTTCACCATTCTTATTCGCGCCATCACTTGGCCCCTCACAGCCCAACAACTCAAAGGGACACAAGGGATGCAGGAATTGCAAAAAGATAAAGAATGGCTAGGCATTCAGAAAAAATATAAAAACGACAAAGAAAAGTTGGCTAGCGAGCAGATGCGCATCTATAAAGAGCGCGGAATTAACCCCTTTGGCTCTTGTCTACCAACTTTCATCCAATTCCCAATCATCATCGGGCTTTATCAATCCATCATCCGCTCCCTTGCCGCGACCCCGCTCTCACTACTCAACCTTTCGCGTAGCCTCTACTCCTTCTTAGATGTTTCCCAAATCATCCCGCTTAATAGCCGATTTCTTTGGATGGATTTAGGTCGCCCTGAATCAATTAACGTCTTTGGTTTTGCTCTCCCCACTTTGGCAATCATCGTAGTCATTACCTCCTATATTCAATCCAAACTAATGACCCCGCCCTCCAACCCCGGCGATCAAGGTGCAGCGATGGGGAATATGATGGCAATTTACATGCCCTTCCTGATGGGCTATTTCGCGATGACCTTCGCCTCAGGTTTGGCACTTTACTTCATTGTCAGCAACCTGCTCGGTATCGCCCAATATGCGATGATGGGAAAAGCCAACTGGAGCAATTTAATCCCCGGAAAGAAAAGTTAGGGAGAGAAAAATGTCAGAACAAACAACACTCGAAATCATTGCACCAACAGTTGAAGAAGCTCTAGCGCAAGGACTGAAAGATTTAGGATTAACCGCCGCAGATGTCTCTTTTGAAGTTCTAGATTCTGGTGGCAAAGGCTTTTTAGGGATGGGAAAACGTCAGGTGCGGATGCGACTTACAGTCAACGGCGAAACGAATGATGACCTCGCCTCTCAAGCTGAGGACAAGTCCGCTCCGCTCGCTGACCCTGTGCCTGCTCCCGCTAAAGAAGAAAATGCATCCCTCACCCCCAAAACGGATCCCGCTAATCCATCCAAAGAAGAACCGCTCCTCGAACGATCCGAAGAAGTGGTCAATAAACTCCTCGAGTTAATGCACCTCGACGCGCAAGCCTCCGCCCGCTACGACGACCCCGACCGCGAAGGACGAAAATCGGTCTACGTTGAAGTCTCCGGCAAAGAGTTGGGCGTTCTCATTGGCAGACGCGGCAAAACCATTGATGCGTTTCAGCGTATCGCCGCATTGATTGTGAGCAAAGAAATGGCTCGCTGGGTGCGTCTCTCCATTGATGTGGAAGGGCATCGTAGCCGCCGTGAGCAACAACTCCGCCGCATGGCGCAGAAAATGGCAGAACAAGTCATCAAAACGGGACGTAAGCAAAGCCTAGAGCCGATGCCCGCCAACGAACGGCGCATCGTCCACATGGAGTTGCAAAACAGTCCTGATGTAAAAACAAACAGTTTCGGTGAAGACCCACAACGCAAAGTTGTGATTGAGCCGAAAAACTAAAGAAAACAAAAACCCGCTGAATAGCGGGTTTTTGTTTTCCTGCCACAACGGGGCTTCCGCTATAAGCCTGCTCCGTTCACGGGCAGGCGGTATAGATTAAACCAACCCCGCCTAGGAGGGAGACATCCACAGAACGGGGGGGGGTAAAATTTACCAATCAACTCGCGCCTGAAAACAGTTATAATTCACCAGATAAAATCAAAGGCGCATAAATGACCACTCCAAACCCAAAAACCCTCCCTAAAATTCTCTATATCGAAGATAACGCCGATTCACGTCTCCTTGTACAGCGTTTGCTGGCACGTGATTACGTCCTCCTCGAAGCGGATAACTCCATAGACGGAATCCAACTCGCCCTCGACACCCACCCCGACCTAATTCTCCTCGACATCAACCTCCCCGACCTAAGCGGGCGAGAAGTAGCGACACGCCTCAATAGCTCTCTTCCCAATACCCCGATGGTCGCCCTCACTGCCGATATAACCAGCGGTGCGCGCGAACGCGCCCTCGTTGCCGGTTGTGTCGGATTTATGACCAAACCCATCAATATCGATTCTTTCAGAGAAGATATAGAAGCCTATCTGCACGGAAAACGCCAATACGCCCAAAAAGCCGACCACCATCTCAAAGCCTATCATCAAGAATTAGTAGAACACCTCGAGAAAAAAGTGCATGAACTGACCAAAATGGCAGATCATAATAAATTTCTCGACCAACAAAATAAACACGTCATCGCCGATATGCAACGGCATCAACGTCTGCTCAAAGCCGCGGCAAAAGTCGGGCATAATATCACCTCCATTTTCAATTTAGATGAACTCCTCCAAACCACCGTTGATATTATTTGCAAAGAATACGAATTCTATTACGCAGGCATCTTCCTCTTAGACCCCAAAAAAGAATGGGCTATCCTCCAAGCGGGCTACGGCAAAGCAGGCAACAAAATGGTCGCCAATAACCATAAACTCGCGGTCGGCGGCGATTCGATGATCGGCAACGCCATCCGCAACCAAAAAGGCGAGATTACCGCCGATGTAGGTAATCAAAAAGATCACTTCAAAAACCCTCTTCTGCCCGAAACGCGCTCAGAGATGGCACTTCCTCTCTCCACTAAAGGGAATACTTTCGGCGCGCTCACCGTGCAAAGCGAAAAAATCAACGCATTCAGCACCGCCGATATTGATGCCCTCCAAAGCATGGCAGACCAACTCGCCATCGCCATCCGCAACGCGCATCTGCTCAAAGATCTCAATGCCGCCAATCAAGAAATTCTCCGCACCAAAACTTTTGAAGCCATCGCCACCGCAACGGGAGAAGCAATCCACTGGGTAGGGAACAAAGCCGCACCCATCCCCGGCAGTGCCGAGCGCGTGCAGGAAGATTTATTCAACTTCCTCGCCATTTTTCAAACCCTTTTGGATTTACCTCCCCAAGAACGGGATGCGCATCCCTTTGCGGAAGTTGCGCGCGTGACCTTCAACACGCTTGCCATCAATGGGCAAAATCTCGCCCAAAAAGTGGATGAACTCAACAAGCTCCCCCCCGACAACCTCCCCCTCGTTGTGGATATCGAATCCACCCTCGAAGATTTGGGCATCGTCAAACAAAGTGCCGAAACCATCCTCAATATCAAAGAAGACCTCATCGGACCCGGGCGCATCTCAAAAGCCGAAACCTTTGACCTTTCAGCCCTCATCGAAACCACCATCCTTGGAATGGGATTACCAAAAGATGTTGTCACCTCTTCTTCGGCTGAAAAATTGCCCAAAATTTTTGCAGATAAACACCAGCTTGGGCGCGTGCTAATCAACCTAATCAAAAACGCGTGGGAAGCCCTGGGAAAAAGCGACCAAGCCAAAATCCACGTCTCGGCTCTACCTGCCGAAGAGCAAGATTTTGTTCGGATTGAAGTTAGCGATAATGGACCGGGCATCCCGCCTGAAATCCTAGAGAAAATTTGGGTCTCGTTTTTCACCACAAAAGGCGATCACGGCGGCACCGGGCTGGGGCTTTCTGCCTGCATGGAAATCATCACTCAAAGCGGCGGGAAGATTTGGGCAGAAAGCAAAACTGGCGAAGGTGCGACCTTTATCATTCTCTTGCCCACAAAAAAAATCTAAAACTGTATATCTTTTGTAAGGGGAAAAAGGAACGAACTTGGTAAACTATATAGTTGTCATACATCAAAATTATTTTTAGAAGAAGGAGAAATTAATGCCCAAATTACTACTCGTTGACGATGAAGCCCTCGTGCGCCGCAGTATGCAAAAAACATTGCTTCGCAAGGGATTTGTTGTCGAAACCGCAGGAAATTGCACCGAGGGACTTGAAACCTTTAAAGCCGCATATAATACCGATGCCCCCATCGACATGGCTCTGCTCGATTTAAATATGCCAAACTTTGATGGTGTCCCCGCTCACGCGGCAGGACTTGATTTATTGACCAAATTACGCGAAATAGACCCGAACCTGAACGCCATCGTGCTAACCGCGTATGACGAAGTGGATACCGCCAAAAATGCCGTCCAACGCGGTGCGCGTAGCTATTTTGTGAAGGGGCGCGAACAAGGGCTAGTGGATTTGATTAACGAGATTTTAGAATAAAAAGATTTACCACAAAAACATAAAGAAAAACTTTGTGCTCTTCGTGCCTTTGTGGTGATAACAAGGAGACTATAAATGACCTCAACCGAAAGACAAGCAACTTTATTAAGCGCAACATTGCGCGTGGCAAATAATATCGCATCCATTCTTGACCCGCAAGAACTCTTGCAGCGCACCGTTGATATTATCTGTGACGAATTTGATTTTTATTACGCAGGCGTTTTCCTGCTCGATGAAGCCAACGAATACGCTGTCCTAAAAGCGGGACGCGGCAAAGCTGGCGATGCAATGCTCGCCGAAAAGCACAAACTTAAAGTGGGCGGCAACTCAATGATTGGTGCGTCCATCAGTTCACAACACGCCCGTATCGCGCTGGATGTTGGCGAGGAAGCAATCCACTTTAGCAACCCGCACCTCCCCAATACACGCTCTGAGATGGCTCTCCCGCTCACGGTAGGGACAAAAGTTTTGGGTGCGGTCACTGTGCAAAGTGAGCAAGAAGCCGCGTTTAGCGATGATGATATTTCAACCCTGCAAGGTATGGCAGACCAACTCGCCATTGCGATAGATAATGCCAATCAACACGCCGAAAACCAATTCTTGCTCGCACAAGCTGAACGTCGAGCGCGTCTCCTCGACGCGGCAAATCAGGTCGGGCGCGGGGTCGCCTCCATCCTAGATTTGGACGAACTTCTCCCTCAAACAGTCGATATCATCTGCGAAGCCTATAATTTCTACTATGCAGGTGTTTTTCTAATCGATGAAAATAAAGAATACGCCGTTCTCCGTGCCGGACGCGGCGAAGCGGGAAAAACGATGATTAAGCAAA
Organism: Anaerolineales bacterium; assembly: GCA_029933275.1. Taxonomy (GTDB): domain Bacteria; phylum Chloroflexota; class Anaerolineae; order Anaerolineales; family Villigracilaceae; genus Desulfolinea. Next base: position 9,194 of record JAOZOM010000005.1, read on the forward strand.
ATCATCGACTCAAATTGGGCGGCAATTCGATGATTGGCATGGCAGCCCGTGAGCGCATCGCCCGTATCTCGTTGGATGTCGAAGGCGAAGATGCCTTTTTCCGCAACCCGCTTCTGCCCGATACTCGCTCCGAAATGGCACTCCCTCTCTGCACAGGTACAAAATGTCTCGGCGCGGTCACCGTCCAAAGCATCGAGGGAAACGCCTTCAGCGATGACGATATTCAGACCCTCCAAACGATGGCAGACCACCTCGCCATCGCCATCAACAACGCCAATTTGCTCAAAGAACTAGAGCGCACTCACGCCGAATTGCTCCGCACAAAAACCTACGAAGCCCTCTCTGGCGCAACCACCGAAGCCATCCACTGGATCGGCAATAAAGCTCTCCCCATCACCACCACCGCCGCTCGAATGCAAGAAGATTTGAATGAAGCCGAGCTAGATATGGAATCGCTCAAAGAAGATTTGGGGATGATTGTGGAATCCGCTACGCTGATTGTGGAGGTGAAAGAAGCTCTACTCGGACCCGCACGGGAGACCGCTCCCCGCCCCGTGATGCTCGCGGATCTCTGGCTTGCCTCCGCTCATCATGCCGGAACTTCCTCCGAGAAATTAACCGTTAAATCCACCCCGAACACCCCGCTGGCGATTGGTGATAGTGTCCAACTCGTACGCGCCTTTGGCAATTTGCTCCGCAATGCCGAAGAAGCGGAAGCCAGCCAAATCACGGTCGAGACTTCCCTCTCCGAAAACGCAGGTTTTGTGACTACGCGCATTTCCGATAACGGCGTTGGCATCCCCGAAGAGATGCAAGATAAAATTTGGGCATCCTTCTTCTCCACCAAAGGCGAAGGTTTCAAAGGGATGGGCTTGGCTGCCTGCTTACACATCATCTCCCAATTAGACGGGAGTATCCGTGTAGAAAGCGAAGCCGAAAAAGGAACCACATTCATCATTGAACTCCCTGCTGCCGAAACCGCACCCCAAGCAGATTTGAGTGGTACACAGAAAATTGCCCTGATTGCTCCCGAAGGCGAATGGGCGGATTTCATGAGCGCATCCATCGAAAACCTAAGCAGAGATTTCAACCCCAAAGTTGATTTGCTTCTCCTAGACGAAATCCTCGCCGAAAAGACCCTACCTACCCTCGAAAAATTGGGCGAAAAAACCCTCATCCTCTCCGCTGCACCAAGCGTAGAAAATATCACCAAATATCTCCAAGCCGGTGTAAAAGATGTGGTCTTGAAACCCTACACGACAGAAGAGTTGAAAGAAGTTTTAGGGTAGAAAACGAAAATTCAAACCTCTCTAAGCAAAGAAAACCCTTCCGAAGTTTTAAAAACTTCGGAAGGGTTTTTAATTGGATGATGTTACGCAAAGAACTAAAACTTATTCGCGTAATTCGCACATTAGCGAAATTCGCGTTAAAAACTTAATTTACAAGAACTTATACGTAATATGAGGTAATTGAAGTCCCCGCTCTCTTTTGCTATAATGACTGAATGATTGTAGTTAGAGCCATTGCTCGAAACTTTCGATATACATCATAATTACAACATAGCGACCGCTACCTATGTTTTCATCGCAATCACCCTATCTAGCGGAGGGAGAGCATAATGAAATACATCACCATTCGGTTTTCGGCACAGAAAAAATCTGCGCCAAAGGGGCAAAAGATTTTAGACATCCCTCAAGGAGAGCTAGTAGAATTTCTTGACACCACGAAAGCAAAATATAATGGGGTTGATGCAACTTGGTATAAAGTCCGTTATCGTGGTCACGAGGGGTGGACATTAGCTGATAACCTAGACCCCTACCTCTATAAACCGAAAACGGGACAAGTAGATTTTGGCAACTTACAAACAGTAGATGCCCATGATGCGCAACAATATGTCATCATTGACGGTCACCGAAAAGTCAATCAATGCGGCATTATCTGTACCGCTTACTGCCTTCAAGTCCCATACCCTACTGTAGTAGAAAAATGGAAAGAAAGTAATTCCGCCCATTATCGAAACACAATGGCTGGAAACAGAGATAAAGGAACCAGCGAGGCACCATTAATCAATATTTTTAAGATATTCGGAAAAGATGCTTTCACAACTAAAGAATTCTTCCGCAGTCCCGCTTTAAGAAAATCATATCAAACGGCTTATCGTATGAGCGAGGCAATAAAAAACGGTTATGTGATTATCGCCGGCGTACAAATTAACCGGTATTCCGGATTAATACAAAACAGAGGGGTTTGGCATTGGGTTGTTCTCCATCATTTCGATTGGAACGGCGGGATAGAAGGTCGTTTGACTGTATACAATCCCTATAACAACCGAGACGAATGGGTTAGCCTTGAAGAATTACAACTATCTGCAAAAGGCGGGATTGGAGGTGTAGTCTATAAGATGTACGATAAGAAAAAAGAAAAAGATACCGAAAAAAGCAAAGATACGAACACTGAAAAAGATATTGCTTATAAAATGGGCTTCACGGCAGGAAAAGCAAAGGCGATTTCAGAAATTCGCAAATTCACAGACAAACTTGAAAACGAACACTAAACCGCTTGCAGAAAAAAGTCCCCGCTCCTTGAGCGGGGACTTTTCCTTATTTCGCATTCCTTATTTCTTCCCCCATCACTTTTTCTTCTTCCCCTTCACCTTCTCCACAAATCGCTCCACTTCCCAAACCGCCGTCAAGCCGATAATCGCGTCACCGAGCTTAACCTCCTGCACCACGCCGCCGCGCGTTGTAGCCCGCTTGCGGAGGGGCGCATCATCCAGCCGAGCGGATTTTGCCGCGGCACGGAGCAGATGTAGCGTAATCCCCTGCGTTTCTTTGCCCACCGCCAAACCTGCCAAACGTTCTCCGGCGGGGAGTTTCCAAAGAATGACGCCTTTGCCATAACGTCCTTGCGTGGGAAAATCTTTAGGCAAAATACGTTTACCCTTTCCATCTGAAGTGATGATGAAAATATTCTCCCATTTTTGCGGCAAAATATCTGCGCCTACAACCAAATCGCCAACGCTCAACTTGATTCCATTTACGCCCGCTGCGACCAATCCCATCGAACGGACATTATCCTCGCTAAAGCGGATTCCCATCCCGCTGGCTGTGGCGAGGAGAACATCTTTCTTCCCATCCGTGAGCAAAACCCATCCTAAGACATCCCCGTTATTAACACGCAAAAGCGCAAAGGATTGCGCCGAGGGTCCCGGTAAATCATCCACAGCACTCTTTTTGATCATCCCGCCGCGCGTCACGGTTAAGATATAGCTTTCCTCACCCAATTCGCTTTTTCTAGCTGGCAACGCAAAAACTGCTGCCAATTTATCACTCGATTTCAAAGGGGAAACTTTATGCCAAATCGTGCCATCGGATAATTTATCGGCTTCGGGGAGAGTATGCACTGCCACCGCAGCGGCTTCCCCTTTTTCCGAAACCAAATAAAGGGTATCGTTAGTCGAAACCTTGACTAACCATTTCGGTGCGTCCTTCCCGCTCGGTCGCGGCGATTTGGTATCCCGTGTACGAGAAACAAGCCCCTCACGCGTCACGCCAACCCAAACGGCTTTATCGGGAAGCAAATCCGCCGATGTCAGCAAAGTGTTTTTCTTCCCCTCACCATCCACATTGATAATTTGTGTGCGCCGCCGATCCCCATACGCTTCTTTAACCCTAAGCAATTCCTCTGCGACTACTACCCGCATCTTTTTCGGCGATTTGAGCAGAGCTTCTAGATCCTTGATAATTTTCTTAAGTTCTTTATATTCCTGATCTATCTTCTTGCGCTCCAAAGCTGCCAAACGGCGCAAGCGCATATCTAAAATTGCCTGCGCTTGAATTTCACTCAACTTGAATTTCTTCATCAAACGCGTTCGTGCGGTCGGAACATCGGGGGCACGCCGAATCAGTGCGATCACCGCGTCCAAATTCTTTATGGCAACTAGATACCCTTCGAGAATATGGGCACGCTCTTTAGCTTTGCGGAGGTCATATTCTGTGCGGCGGCGAATAATCTCAAGGCGATGCTCCACATATACGCGCAATGCCTGTTTTAGCGAAAGCGTACGCGGCTCCCCGCCTACCAAAGCCAGCATAATGATGCTAAACGTAGAACGCATGGGCGTTTTACTAAAAAGTTTCTCCAGCACGTCTTCCGGCTCAACATTTTTGGTCAACTCGATGACTATCCGCATCCCTTGTCGGTCGGATTCGTCGCGCAAATCGGTAACGCCTTCAATCTTTCCATCACGTACTAAATTCGCAATACGACTAATCAAATTAGATTTATTGACCATATAAGGCAATTCAGTCACAATTAGCCGATTTTTATTTCGTCCCATTTCCTCAACATGCACACGGGCTTGGATCGTGACTCGTCCCCGCCCTGAGCCGTAAGCTGCTTCCAGATCCCCATCACCCTTCTGCTGAATAATCAATCCTCCCGTGGGGAAATCCGGTCCATGCACAAATTTCATCAATTGCTCAACAGAAATATCATCCAACTTATTCCAATTGGCGAGCATATAGCCCAAAGCGTCCACCACCTCGGAGAGGTTATGCGGCGGGATAGAAGTAGACATCCCCACCGCGATCCCTGTCACACCGTTGACAAGCAAATTCGGGATAGACGCGGGCAACACACTCGGCTCAGTGAGCGTATCATCGAAATTCGGCGTAAAATCAACCGTATCTTTACCAATCTCCGCCAACATATCCAACGCGGGCAAAGCAAGCCGCGCTTCGGTATAACGCATCGCGGCGGGCGGGTCGCCATCCACCGAACCGAAGTTACCTTGCCCGTCCACAAGCATATAACGCATTGAAAAATCCTGTGCCTGACGCGCCATCGCCTCGTAAACCGAAGAATCCCCGTGCGGATGATATTTCCCCAGCACTTCACCAACGATTCTCGCCGATTTTTTATGCGGGCTACCCGCCCGAATCCCCATATCGTACATCGCATAGAGAATACGCCGCTGAACGGGTTTTAACCCATCCCGCGCATCGGGCAGGGCGCGCGAAACAATCACACTCATCGCATAATCAAGATAGGATTGCTGCATTTCTTTGTTGATGTCTATTTTTTGTACGAAGCCAAGCTCCATTAGAAACTCCTGTTTTTTTGGATGAAAAACCGCGCCGCGCGTGAATTAGGCTTGCCTGCTATCAAAAAGCAGATTCTTGGCATTGAGCGTATCCTGCTCATCATCGCACGATCCTAGCATAGCGATACAAATATCGCCCTATAACTCATTTTTTCTATCTTACCACGAAAATTTGTTCTAGTTTAATCAAAATACCGAGTGTTTTTAGACACTCGGTATTTTATCTTTCGTGTTTAAAAAGACGCCACCAAATTGGCAGCGTCTCAATTTTTTAGGACTTTCTTTATTCGGCGAGTGGCATTTCCGAAACGTCAGCAGGGGGATTTTCTTCCGCGGTAGCCTCTTCTGGAACCTCGCCCACTGCTTCCATAACGGGAGCAAGTTCCGGGTCAAGTTCGCCCTCGGATTCCGCATCTACATCCAACTCGGTTTCTTCGTCCAACTCTTCTTCTTCGACTTTTGGATCAAAGCGTCCGGGAACAAATCCAGAACCAGCGGGGATTAGTTTACCGATAATCACGTTTTCTTTCAAACCGTAGAGCGGATCTTCATCCGAGCCGATAGCGGCTTTCGCCAAAACTTTGATGGTGTGTTGGAAGGAGGCGGCGGAGAGGAAGGAATCGGTGTTGAGAGAGGCTTTGGTGATGCCCAAAAGGACATTGACAAAGCGAGCGGGTTTTTTGCCTTCTGCGAGCAGGGCTTCATTCTCACGTTGCACATCGAGGCGATCTAACACATCGCCGGGCAAATAGTTGCTATCGTGCGGATGCGTGATTTGCACCTTGGAGAGCATCTTACGGATGATGGTCTCAAAATGCTTATCGTGGATATTTTGCCCTTGCGAGCGGTAAACCTGCTGAACTTCTGACATCAAGTAGAGTTGGCAAGCATGAACACCTTGAATACGGAGAATGCTATGCGGGTTGAGAGAACCTTCGGTGAGGGGCTGACCGGCTTCGACATAATCACCCTCATTGACCAAAAGTCGTGCGGTGGTGGGAATATCGTATTCGTTTTCTTCGCGTTGTTCGTAAGAAATCACAATAGTTTGTTCTTCGAGGCGAACTTTACCGCCATTTTGTGCAGCAATGATGGCTTCATCGTGCCCTGCCAAGAGGTCACCAGCCTTGACTTCATCTTCTTCTTTGACCGCGATTTCCCATTCTTCGGGAACTTCATAGCGATCACTAATCATTTCGCTTTCTTCTACGATAACGGTACGAAGGTCAGCATATTTCTCAGATTGCGAGATGCGCACTTTACCGGCAATTTCAGACATAACCGCTTCGCCTTTAGGGGCTTTGCGGGCTTCAAAAAGTTCTTCAACACGCGGGAGACCGGTGGTAATATCGCTACCGGCTGCCACACCGCCGGTGTGGAAGGTACGTAACGTAAGTTGTGTACCCGGCTCACCAATGGATTGGGCAGCAACGATGCCAACCGCAGAACCAAGCTCAACCAATTTACCACGTCCGAGATCATTGCCATAGCATTTGGCACAAACGCCATGCTGGAGGGCGCAAGTAAGCGGCGAACGGACGAATACCTCGGTCAGTTCGGAATTCATAATTCTGCGCGCCATTTCCTGCGTGATGGTGTCGTTGCGTTCGCCAATCACCTCGCCCGTTTTCGGGTCGAGAAGACGATCGGCTAAAAGACGGCTGTGTAAACGAGCTGAAAGGGCTTGTCCGGCAATATCTTCGTCACGGCGAATGATAATTCCGTTCGTGGTTTCGCAATCAAGCTCGTTGACAATCAAATCTTGAGCGACATCTACGAGACGGCGAGTAAGATAACCGGCATCTGCGGTACGGAGAGCTGTATCTGCCAAACCTTTACGCGCACCATGCGTGGAGATAAAGTATTCGAGTGCAGTCAAACCTTCACGGAAGTTCGAGCGAATCGGGAGCGGAATAATACGTCCCGCCGGGTCAGCCATAAGACCGCGCATCCCAGCGAGCTGAGAAATTGGTCCGTAGCCACCTTTAGTTGCGCCGGAGTTTGCCATCGTAGCGAGATTCCCGTTCGGATCCATCACTTTGCGAACTTCGGAGGCAACATGGGTAGTCGTATCTTGCCAAATTTGTATGACACGTTCATCCTGCTCTTGCGCGGTTAGTAGACCGCGACGGAAGTCACGTTGTACAACTTCGACATCTTGAAGCGATTTTTTGATAATTTTTTTCTTCGATTCGGGAACAGTAATATCAGAAATAGCGACCGTAACACCAGAACGCATGGCATATTCAAAACCAATCGTCTTGATAGCATCTGCAACTTCGGTAGTAATTTCCTGCCCACAAATTTCATAAACTTCTGCAATCAAATCTTTTACATCGCCTTTATCTAAGGTCTCGTTTACAAATTTAATTTCGGTTGGCAAAATATCATTGAAAATTGCACGCCCAGCGGTGGTATCAATCATGCGCGTTTCGGGTTCTAAAAGGCGATTATTCTCATCATCGTACCAAGTCTCCACCCGCAAGCGGATATTAGTATGAATTTCAATTTTTTCTAACTCAAAAGCTAAAATCACTTCGTCAATCGAGCCGAAAACACTGCCTTCGCCTTTATAATCAAAGGGGTCGGTCATTGTCAAATAGTAAATGCCCAAAACCATATCTTTGGAGGGACTGATGATTGGTTCACCATCGGCTGGTTTCAATAAGTTTTGGGATGACAACATTAGCCGCCGCGCTTCTTCGACTGCTTTTTGCGAAAGCGGGACGTGAACCGCCATTTGGTCGCCGTCAAAATCGGCATTGAATGCGGTCGTAACCAGCGGATGCAGACGAATTGCGCTGCCCTCAACAATGATTGGCTCGAAAGCCTGAATACCCAACCGATGCAAGGTTGGCGCGCGGTTAAGCAACACAGGACGATCTTTAATTACATCATCCAAAACTTCCCAAATTTCGGGGCGATTGCGTTCGATCATACGGCGCGCGCCTTTGACGTTAGCGGCGTAATTTCGATTGACCAAACCGCCAATCACAAAGGGTCGGAAAAGTTCCAATGCCATCTTCTTGGGAAGACCACATTGATAAAGTTTGAGTTTAGGTCCAACAACAATAACGGAACGTCCAGAATAATCCACACGTTTACCGAGAAGGTTGCGGCGGAAACGTCCTTTTTTGCCTTTGAGCATATCGCTGAGCGATTTAAGTTCGCGCCGTCCACGCCGAGAGAGTGCTTTGCCGCGTTGACTATTATCAATCAACGAGTCGACCGCTTCTTGCAACATCCGCTTTTCGTTGCGGATAATGACATTGGGGGCACCCAGCTCCAAAAGGCGTTTGAGGCGATTATTCCGGTTGATAACGCGGCGATAAAGATCGTTCAAATCCGAAGTGGCAAAGCGTCCGCCATCCAATTGCACCATCGGGCGTAAATCGGGTGGGATAACCGGCAAAATGCTCATAATCATCCATTCGGGTTTGTTCCCCGAACGGCGGAAAGCCTCAACAACTTTAAGGCGACTGGTCGCTTTTTTACGTTTTTGTTTGCTCTTCGTATTGCGAACCTCGTACCAGAGTTCTTCCGAAAGTGCATCTAAATCAATGCGTTCGAGAATATCGAGGAAGGCTTCTGCGCCCATATCAGCACGGAAAATTTTGCCCCATTTTGCTCTAACATCTCTATAGCGAACTTCGCTGAGGAAATCAAAAATCTGCAAACCTGCCAATTCTTTGCGGGTTTGCTTGTTTTTCTCCCGAATTTCGGCCACTTGAAGATCGTTTTGGACATGCAGTAGAGACAACTCTTCTTCGGTTGTGGCTTTGAGGGTTTCAATTTCTTCGTCAATAAGTGAAAATTGTTCTTCTTTTTGCTCGCGAAGATCGCCTTCGACTTTGCGCAAATGCTCTCGAACAATTTCTTGTACTTTGCTGAGGTGCCGGGAGGCGATGACCGTGCCAGCTTCGACAATTACATCACCGGTTGCGCCAAAAAGGATGTTTTTGCGCGTTGCTACACCCATCTCTTCTTGGAGGCTTTCATCCAGACGCCGCCCTTCCTTCATCACAGGTTCAAGTAAGGCACCGGTCTGCTCGTCAAAATCTTGCTCCATCGCGGCACGACTTGCCTCAAGTGCGGCTAAAGCCATCTCGCTACGTTCTTTAATTTCAGCAATTTTGAGATCTATCTCGGCACCTTGTTGATAATCAAAGTTCTTGATTTCTTCGTCAAGTTTACTTAACTCTTTTTCGCGCGCATCTTCATCAACATAAGTGATGATATATTGAGCAAAGTAAAGAACGCGATCTAAGTTCTTACGAGAGATATTTAGCAACAAACCTAGATAAGATGGAATACGGCGCGTATACCAAATATGTGCAACCGGAGTCGCTAATTGGATATGCCCCATTCGCTCACGGCGCACAGCCGAACGCGTGATTTCAACACCACATTTATCGCAAACAATTCCTTTATAACGCGGGTTTTTATATTTTCCGCAATAGCATTGCCAATCACGCGTAGGTCCAAAAATCGCCTCGCAAAAGAGACCATCTTTTTCTGGGCGCAAACGGCGATAGTTAATTGTTTCTGGTTTTAAAACCTCGCCATAAGACCAACTACGAATTATTTCAGGTGATGCAAGACTGATACGAAGTGCTTTAAGCCCCTTAGTGTCCACTGAGTACTCTCCTCGTCGTCTATAAGTTCTGCAAATTCAAGAACTTTTCAGATAAGTTTTTTACGCCAATAAGCGCAAGAGACACACAAAAGCAAGCACTTTGAGATACACTCTCAAGTGCTTGCCAATTGTCAAACTCTCATAAGATATGCTTTCATCTAAGCCATGAATTATACCGACAGTTTAGCTAATCCGTCAAGCAAAAATCATTCGAATTTCAACATTTCGAGGATATCAGTCAGAGCTACGCTGAATATCTCCCCCATAATTGTCGCATCTACCTGATAGGCTCCGCCGAAAGAGCCATCACCGTAAATTTCACGTGTCTCTTCTGCGCTCAACACCGCACGGGGAACATAAGGCGGTGCTTTGGGCATATCTGGCAATTCGCTGACAAGGGTAAAGTTGAAAGCCTCCAGCCAATTGGCATGAGCAGGTTTCAGCCCATATTTCAGCGCAATTGCTTCAACACCATGCGACTGCCACCAAGAATACCAGTTTAAAGCCAATTCGGGAAGTTCATTTGCCAACTCGCTCAACCGCGCCTGCACACCTACATTCCCGCCATGCCCATTGATGACCAAAATTCGCCGGAATCCCTGCCGATAAACGGAGCGGATAATGTCCTCGACCGCCGCCATGAGGGTACTCAAACGAAAGGAGATCGTGCCGGGGTAAGCAAGAAAATAAGGCGATGAGCCAAAACTGAGCGGCGGCGCAACTAAGACTCCACTCTGCTGAGATGCGGCATCCGCTAGAGCAAGCGGAATTTTAATATCCGTAAGCAGACTCAAATAACCGTGCTGCTCGGTTGCACCAAGCACAATCATTAAACGGTCATCTTTTTTAAGATAGGACTCGATATCCATCCAGTTTAGTTCTTCAAAGCGCATAAGGTTTTCTCCTAAAAATCAAGCACCGCCGCGAGCGGAGCTGGTGCAGAAACGCTTTCAACCGATTCCGCTTTTTCAGCATCCCGCGCCCAGATATAGAGACAAGTGTGGTAGGCGGTGGTTGTGTAAGTGCTGATTACCGTCGCGATCATTACGAAGATGAAAAAGACCAGCAATCCGGCTACGATGCCAATGACCAAGCCGAGGGTCACGGTCGTTCCGCCAAAGAGGGATATGATACCGAATCCGAGCGCAGACCCGATAATTGCTCCCGTTAAACCGAGACCGAATCCAATTAGACCTGTTACCGTTTTCACGCCGACCGTGCTGATTCCCATCAAAAGGAGATTATCCTGCACGATTTGCGTGGCGCGTTTAACCCCATCCACGAGATTGATGTCCTCGATGACCATCGCGGGGAGAATGAGATAGGAGGCTTCCGTCCAGACAGTTTCGATGAGGTTACCGAGAAAGTTTCGCCCCGCCTTCTGCCCCTTCCCCTTGACGAGATTTTTGAGCATATTAACGACAGTAGATGCCGCCGCGAGGGTGGCTAAATCGAAGAAATCGCGCTTGACGATTGCCCAAGCCTTATCCATACGCCCATCGCCTTCGGAGAGGTAGCCATAGATGAGATAAACAGTCATCGCCGAGAAGATATAGCTGATAATGAAGTTGCCAAAAACGAGCAGCGCACCGCCAAGATAGAGGAAAACTTGACCAAACGCGCTGTTGCTAAAGAGCATGGTGGCGATAACGATGGGGATAATGCCGATAACGGCAACAATCGCACCCGCAAAGAGGGTGTAGATGGAGGGCTTGATGAGGTCTTTGTCGGCAGATGCCATCTGCCAAGCCTGTTTGAGAAATTGCC
>JAOZOM010000399.1 GCA_029933275.1 Anaerolineales bacterium
ATGAGCAACTCGGAGACCATGGTCAGGTGGGACGCACCTACCAGCGTTGTCTTCAAGCTTTGGAAGAAGAATTGGATGTACTTCCTTCTGAAGAGACAAAAACTTTATTCAAAAAAATTACGGGGCAACACCTAGTTGACTGAGAAATCTCAAAATTCCACCACAGAGTACACAGGGTATTACGGCACTTAAACGTGGGAACTGATTTAGAGATACAAAGTCTTAAAATTTTTAACGCGAATTGCGCGAATTTAGCGAATGTCGCGAAAAAAACTTAAAAAATTCGTATTTTTCGCGCTTTTCGCGTTGAAAAAGTGATAGTTTAAAGTGCTTGCTGGATATTTCAAGGTTCAAATCATCTTGTTTTGACAAAATATTTTTACCACGTTTAACTACCGTGATACCGTACACAGAGAACACTGAGAAAACTTTTAAAAAGAGAAAAAACGAGAAAAAAACAAGAAAAAGAAGCTTTTTTCGCTTTTTGCCCTTGTTTGTCTCTCCCCTTTCTTAAAAACTCTGTGAATCTCAGTGGTCTTCGCGAAGCATACTCGAAGAGTGCTGTGGTGAAAAAACACGCTAAAAGTTTTGTCAGCCAATTAGGGGCAACACAATATGCTTCAGAAATAACCTTTTCTAATTTGTAACCGCCTAGTTACCGTCATCTGCTACCTTATGTATGATGACTGAAAACCTTCTCCCTCTTATATCATCTTTTATTATCCGCTTTGTAGTGGATAACTCGACAGATTCAAAACAGAATTCGCCGCTCTTTCATGGCACCATTCGACATATACAGACAGATGAAGAAGTAAACTTTGTCCATTGGAGAGATGTTGAAAAATTTATTCAACTCTTTGTACCACTAGATTCTAAAAATATCGAAGATACCTAACCGTACTAAAAAAACTATTTAATTGGAGAAATTTAGATCATGCAACGTAATCCCCAAATTTTATCCACCGGCAGTTATGTGCCGGAACGTATTGTTACTAATGCTGAAATTGATAAGTTGATGAAGGCATCCACAAACGAATGGCTACTTGCTAACGTAGGTATCCGTGAGCGTCGCTGGATGTCGCCAGAGCAGACCACATCGGATTTGATAGTGGAAGCATCGAAAAAAGCTATAGAACGGGCAGGCATCACTGCCGCCGATCTCGACTTGATCATCATCTCAACCGACACGCCCGATTATCTCTCGCCTTCCACATCCGTTGTTGTACAGCATAAACTTGGTGCAAATAATGCTGGCGGTTATGATGTTAACTCTGCTTGTGCGGGCTGGGTGACCGCTCTCGATCAGGGTGCTCGCTATTTGATGACCGAGCCTTCTTATAAGTACATTCTGGTAGCAGGCGGATATGGGATGAGCCGTTTTCTCGATTTTAGCGATAAGAAAACCGCCAATCTATTTGCGGATGGGGCGGGTGCGGTTGTTTTAGGCGTTGGCGAGGAGACCGGCTTTATTGGTAGTAACCTGCTGGCGGTTGGCTCCTTCCATGATGCGCTCGGCATCTACACCGGTGGTGCGAACCG
>JAOZOM010000400.1 GCA_029933275.1 Anaerolineales bacterium
ATGCAAATGATGGCTTGAAACGCTTTGATTTTGCGGTAGCGAACCCACCTTTTTCCTTTAAGTCGTGGATGACGGGATTAAACCCTGAAAATGATCAATTTGGGCGTTTTGAGTATGGCACGCCCCCAGCCAAAAATGGGGATTATGCCTTTTTGCTGCATTTGTTGAAATCCTTGAAAAGCAAGGGAAAAGGCGCGATTATTTTGCCGCACGGTGTTCTTTTTCGGGGAAATGCCGAGGCGGGGATTCGGCGCACGTTGATTAGGCAGGGTGTGATTAAGGGAATCATCGGCTTACCCGCGAATCTTTTTTACGGCACAGGGATTCCGGCAAGCATCCTGATTCTTGACAAGGAGCAAGCCCAGGGTCGCGTGGGTATCTTTATGATTGATGCGAGCAAGGGCTTCATCAAAGATGGGAATAAAAATCGCCTGCGCAGTCGCGACATCCACAAAATAGTCGAAACTTTTAATCAGCAGCATCAAATTGATGGCTATGCACGGATGGTGAGTTTTGCGGAGATTGAGAAGAATGACTATAACCTGAATATCCCGCGCTATATTGATAGTGCTGAGCCGGAAGATTTGCACGATTTGAGCGCGCATCTGAATGGCGGCATCCCGCAAGCGGATATTGACGCGCTGGCGGATTTTTGGGATGTTTTCCCGAATTTGCGAGCGAGCCTTTTTGCGCCTACGGCAAGGGCGGGATATAGCGAGGCGTTGATTGAGAGCAATCGGGTCAAGGCGACTATTTTGGCGCATCCTGAGTTTCTTGATTTTGCATCGAGCAGTTTATCGCTTTATGCGGATTGGAAAGAGAGACATTTGCCCCGCCTGCGTGATTTGGCTCTGGGTGATGATCCCAAAGCATTGATTCGGCAACTTTCAGAAGATTTGTTAACGCAATTTGCGGATGCCGCGCTGATTGATAAATATGCCGTTTACCAACTTTTGATGGATTATTGGACAGAGACTTTGCAAGATGATATTTATGTGATCGTCCAAGATGGCTGGAAAGCGGGCAGTGTTTTGCGCGAGCTGGTTGTTAGAAAAGGCGAGAAGAGCAAAGAAAACCCTGATTTGGTGATTGCGAAAAAGAAATATAAAGCCGATTTGATTCCCCCCGCGTTGATTGTGGCGCGCTATTTTGCAGAGGCGCAAGCCGCTTTGGATGAGATGCAAACCGAGAAAGATTCCTTTAGCCAAAAATCAGAAAGTTTTATTGAAGAAAACTCTTCGACAGGCTCTGAGCAAGAAGGTTTATTAGCCGAAGCCCTCAACGATAAAGGCAAATTGACCAAAACAACTTTGAAAGCGCGCATCAAAGCACTCAAAAATGCCCCTGCCGATGATGAAGAATACCTCGCGCTAAAGAAATGTGAAACTTTGTTGGAAGCTGTCTCTACAGCCGATAAAAATATCAAAGCAGCGCAGAAGGATTTAGATGCAAAAGTTTTTGCTCAATATCCCCAATTGAGCGAGGATGAAGTGAAGGTTTTGGCAATTGAAGATAAATGGCTGGCTAGCATAGAAAATG
>JAOZOM010000401.1 GCA_029933275.1 Anaerolineales bacterium
CTATGTTTTGCGCCAAAAATCCAGCCATTTAGTTCAATTGGCTGATGGTAATGTTCTGCCTCAGATGAAAATTGAATTTTGGACATTAAAAATAAGACACTAACTCAGCACGCGCATACAACATGGCGCAGGCTATTTTGACGAGGTGCAACGCTCGTTTTTGCGGCAAGTTTTCTCCTTCTTCTAGCCTCGCGAAGTTTCCGTTTTCGCTGGGCGAAGATGGTTTTCTCACGCCCATCGAGCTTGTCCTGTGGCGTGACGTAGCCAATAGCACTATGTAATCTGCGCTCATTATAATGCCGGATGTACCCCGCCACAATGCGACGAGCATCGGCTAAATCCAGCGGCGTTTTCGGACGGATGCACTCTTGCTTGAGCGACTTATGCCAGCGTTCAATCTTGCCGTTGCTCTGCGGGTAGTAAGGCGAGGTGCGAACATGTGTCATGCCGTTGAAGCGGATAAACTCCTTGAACGCCCTTGCGATGAATTGCGGTCCGTTATCGGAGATGATACGCGGTCGCTCATTTGGAAAACGCTCTTTGGCGCGAAGCAAGATTATTTCCACGTCCGCTTCGGTCATTTGTTCCCGAATCTCCCAATGGATGATGTAGCGGCTATAACCGTCCAACACCGAGCAGAGGTAGTAAAAAGTTCCGGCGAGGTTGATATAAGAGATGTCAATATGCCAATGCTCATGGACTTTTCGGGGCTGTTTGAAGCCTTTTCCTTTTTTCGAGGGCTTTTTTGCCCATTTTCTCAGCTTTCCAGCCGATTTTAGCGTCCGATAGACGCTACTCGGACTAACGGCGGCGACACTTTCGTCCAGCATCATATACGCCATACGGCGGTAGCCTTCGTCCGGATGTTGGGCGTGGTAGCTCAAAATAGCCTCTTTTTCATCATTTTGCAACCAGAATTCTTTGGGAAGCCGAGCATTGTGAGCATTTTCTAACTCGTAGCGTTGCACCCAAGCGTGATATTTGCCGGAGGATAGGCCGAGACGCACCAGGATTTGGGCTTGGGTGAGGGGCGTTTCCTTGCTCCAGGCTTGGACAAAATCGACCGCTTCTTGGCGCATCTTTTTGGACACCCTGTGCTTGCTCAGTCTTCCCCAAGACTTTTTTTTAGCTCGATATGCGCCTCCATCAGTTCGCCCAAGACTTCGTTCTTCTTGGCGATTTTTTCTTCCAGCCTTGCAATTTTTCTTTCCAAGCGTGCTTTTTCTCGGTCTTGATCTTTTTTGAACGCCGCCGCACCTTGCTCAAAAAACTGACGTTGCCAGCGGTAAAAAACAGTTGGCTGGAGTTGATTTTCTTCGCAAATTTGAGAGACAGCTACCCCATTGACCAGATGTTCTTTGAGTAGATAAACTTTTTCTTTCGGACTGTATACTTTGCGTTTTTTCTTCATTTTTTGGACTCCTTTTGTGAACTATAACATAGAGACCAAAATTCATTTTTTCACTGAACCAGCACAGTAAATGGAAAGCCTTTGGTGACTTTGTTCAAAAAGCCGGTGAAAGCGTCTGGTT
>JAOZOM010000402.1 GCA_029933275.1 Anaerolineales bacterium
AAAAAGTTCTTAAATCTTTGTATTCCTTTGTACGCTTTGTAGTTAAGTCTTTCTAAAATCATCTATAATTTACCTATGACCTCCCCAACCTCCCTCGAATCCCTCCGCCAGCACAACTACCACTATCACGTCCTCGATGCACCGATCATCAGCGATGGGAAATACAACCGTTTGCTGAATAAACTAAAACAAATCGAAGTATTTGACTCTAATAACCTTTAAGGTTATTATGTGTTTATGATTAAATCTTTCAAAGATAAGGAAGCTGAAAAAGTATTTAACGGACAGTTTTCCAAGAAACTTCCTCAAAATATTCAGCGGATTGCCGAGCGAAAATTAATCATGCTTCATCAATCAGCAAATCTTAACGATCTTCAAATCCCGCCATCAAATAGATTGGAAGCCTTAAAAGGAAACAGAAAAGGTCAACACAGCATTCGGATTAATAATCAGTGGCGGATTTGTTTTGAGTGGCAAAAAGATGGCGTACACCAAGTTGAAATAATTGACTATCACTGAGAGAATAAAATGAGAGATTATCCCCCCATCCACCCCGGCGAAATTCTGCGAGAAGAGTTTTTAAAACCAATGGAGATTAGCCAATATCGTTTGGCAAAAGCTATTGGCGTTCCTGCCATGCGGATTAACCGCATCGTTCGCGAAGAACGCGGCATTAGCGCAGATACCGCCCTTCGTTTGGCGCGTTATTTTGGCATGTCTGTTGAGTTTTGGACAGGTATTCAAAGTCACTACGAGATTGAAATGGCAAAGATGAACTTAGCAGACCGTTTGAAAGAAGAAGTGCAAGTTTACGAGATGGCGTAATCCTATGTTTACTCAAAAAGAGATAAATTCCCTCACGAATAGAATATCAAAAGCATTCAATCCCAGCCAAATTTTTTTATTTGGCTCTTACGCCTTTGGGACACCAACAGCCGATAGCGATTTAGACTTGTGCATCGTCACAGATTTGGAAGGCAAGAGAAAATTGGACTTAATTCGTGAGATTCGCAGAGAAATTAGTTCCATTTTGCATGGCTCTTTGGATATTCTTCTATATGGTAAAGATGAATTCGCGCAAAGAAGTTCCCTACAGAATACGCTTGAATATAAAATTTTGAATGAAGGGAGATTGCTCAATGGATAAAAAAGCAATTGCGCAAGAATGGTTTGAAGTTGCAAATCAAGATTTAGCATCTGCAAATTATTTACAGAATATGCAGCCTGTTCCGATTGAAATAATCTGTTATCACTGCCAGCAAACAGCAGAGAAATATCTCAAAGGCTTTCTCGCGTATCTAGGAAAAGAAGTTAGAAAAACCCACGATTTGGTATTGCTGAATAAACTTTGCCAAGAAGTAGATAATGAATTCAAGAAAATAGCAGAAGATTGTCTCTTGTTGACGGATTATGGGGTAAATATCCGCTATCCTTATCCTTTAGAACTGAATGAAGAAGATATGCAACTCGCTCTAAAAAATGCTGCAAATATCAAGAATTTTGTAGAAAGTAAGATCACAAATTAGAGAGG
>JAOZOM010000403.1 GCA_029933275.1 Anaerolineales bacterium
CTTCTTCTCAGCGTCAGCAGGGTTGGTCCCAAATTAGCCATGGCGATTCTTTCCTCGCTTCCACCTGATACCATTAAACGAGCAATTTTGGATGAAGAATACGCAATTCTTAATCGTGTTTCTGGCGTAGGCAAAAAAACGGCACAACGCATCGTCTTAGCCCTTCAAGACAAAATTAAACCCACTAGCGTCCTCGAAGAAGCCAGTAGATTAACCGATACCGATACCGAAGTTATGGGGGCATTAACTGCGCTTGGGTATAGCATTGTAGAAGCTCAAACCGCCATCCAATTTATCTCCAAAGATGCACCAGATTCTATAGAGGAAAGATTGCGCTTGGCTTTGGGCTATTTTCAGTGACAAAAATTTGCATATACCCTCGCGTAGAATCAATGGGAGGGGTTGGCTCCTTCCGCATCAAATTTGCAGAGGGATTAAAATCCCGCGGCATTGAAGTCACTCACGACCTAGACGCACCGCGCGTGGACTTCATCTTGCTCCTCGCTGGGACGCGTAATCTCGTTGGTTTACATCGTGCCCGCAAACGCGGCATCCCCATCATCCAACGCCTAGACGGAATCAACTGGGTACAACGCAAACGCTGGACGAGTTTTAGATACCACCTCCGCGCAGAATACGGCAACGCCAACCTCGCCTTTATCCGCCGCTTTTTAGCCGATAAAATCGTCTATCAAAGCGAATTCACCCATCAATGGTGGGAAGATTGGTACGGAAAAACCCGCATTCCCCACACTGTCATTCACAATGCAGTCGATCTAGATATTTATTCCCCCTCCCCTCGTAGTGACGACTTCAGTCGTCCCGCTTCTCAAAGCACTCTAGCCGCTGTCCCCAGCGGCGGAAACAATACATACCGCCTCCTCCTCGTAGAAGGTAGCCTCGCCGGTGGACTAGATTCTGGTCTCCGTTGGGCAGTGGAACTTGCAGAAAACCTCACACAACTCCTCCCCATTGAGCTTCTCGTCGTTGGGCGCGTAGATGAAAAGCGCAAAGCTGAAATCCTAATGAAGACCACAGCAAATATAGAATTTCTTGGTGTGGTGCCTCGTGAAGAAATCCCCGCCATAGACCGCTCTGCTCATCTCTATTTTTCCGCCGAAGTAAATCCTCCCTGCCCCAACGCTGTCATCGAAGCCCTCGCCTGTGGACTTCCCGTATTAGGATTTGACACCGGCTCACTCTCAGAACTTGTCCCTCCTGCCGCGGGAAAAACCGTTCCCTATGGAGCCGATGTCTGGAAACTAGAATCTCCCGATATTTCTTCTCTCACCGAAGCCGCACTTGAAATCCTGACCAATCTCCCCCAATACCAACAATCCGCCCGCCAACACGCCGAAGAAAACTTGGGATTAGACTTAATGGTAGAAAAATACCTCAACTTTTTCACCACGCCCTAACCTTTGCCTCTTTGTTACCCTTGTTACCATCGCCAGCTATACGTTATAGAAGGGGAGTGGAAAGTCGTTCATGCCTATAAATTCCCCGCTTGGCAGGCTCCGCATGTGGA
>JAOZOM010000404.1 GCA_029933275.1 Anaerolineales bacterium
TGAATTTTTTATATTTCCAGCACATGGTAAGAAGTGGGTCAATGAGTAACGACGGTGATCAGTCTGATATTCGCGGGTTGGATACCGCATGATTTGGCTTCGTCGTGGAGCTGCCCCAATCTAGTAACGGGAGTTTCGGTATCTCTACCTATTCCTAGTAGGAGGCTCGGGGGTTCTCCAAACCGTGACCGCACCTCTTACCATGTGCTGGAATTTTGTCTGTTCAAAAAAAATCGTACAAATTTAACGGTAGCCGATTTGCCCCCACCGAGAATGGCTTCAAAAATGCACGTCGGAGGTGGGGGCAAAATCGGCGGCTCTTTTGCTCAAATCTCTTGGGCTATCGCCCAGGAGAATCCCACAATTTCTCTTGCTATTGCTGTTTTTATCAAGTTCGCGTTTTTCCCTCGCGCAACCAACTGTTGGTATCGCTTGCAAAGTCTAACCTGTGCTTTCCAAGCTATATCGCTAACGTTATCAGGTACTTCTTCTTGACGCTTACGTATTGCTCTGCTGATTCTGGCTGGTAATCTGTATGCTTGAGCAGCTTCAACGAGTACCCTGCGAACGTGACCGTTGCCTGTTTTGGTGATTGAACCTCTTTTGACTTTTTGTCCAGATGAACTTTCTGATGGTACAAGACCTAAATAAGACATCATTTGTGATGGATTTTCAAACCTTTTCAAATCACCTAATTCAGCGGCTATAGTTGACGCTACAATTAGGGACACTCCGCGCATAGCTTGCAAGGCAAGAATTAATGGATAAAGTCGGCTTTCTCTTGATAATTCTCTGATTTGATCAACATGGCGCTGTACTCTTTTGTCGTTGTTTTCAACTGTGTTAATATATTCTTGTAGAGTGAATTGCTGAGCAGGGTGCTCCATTTTTATGTCTGACAACCAGTTGAAACAAGCAATCGACCACATAGTTTTACCAGGGAAACAGAGATCATGTCTGAGTAAAAAAGCACTGAGCTGTTGCTTGCTCTTGCGTAGTGCTTTTTGTGCGTCTTCTCGTGCTCTAACCAGATCTCTTAAAGCTTCGTCGGCTTCATCGGGTACATACACCGGAGTAAGCTCACCAGCCCGGTGAAGGCGAGCAAGAGTCATTGAGTCACGCCGATCATTCTTAATGCGATCTCCACTCTGGCGAGGGGTTTTAGATGGCGCTATCACGCAACAATTAATGCCTTTGCCTTGAAGATGACGGTAAATTGAATAACCACAGGGTCCAGCTTCATACACACACGAAAGCGTGGAGCCACCACTTGTAAGCTTTAGGAAAACTTTATCAAGTTGATCTGTGTTATTCTCTATTTTACCCCAATAACGTACTTCGTTGTCACGACCGAAATTAGCCACAGAAATTACTATTGAATTTTTGTGTACATCAAGACCAACATATTTTATACTTGCATCCATGACCTACCTCCTTGGTTTTGGCTCTGTTATTAGGTTCGTTACGCAGCTTATAATAATCCACGTTTGCAAGGTAGGTAGGTCTTTTCTTGTTTAGTTGTCAATC
>JAOZOM010000405.1 GCA_029933275.1 Anaerolineales bacterium
CTTGGCGTAAATTGGGGACAACCCGTGCGTTTGTGGATTTACATCACAGGATAGGTTATGCCCTTTTCCTTCTTTTTCCCTACTCCGATTGCTCACTTCTTCATACTTGTTTTCCTGACCCTTGCTGCTATACAGGATTATAAAACTGGAGAGGTGAGCAACTGGATCACAATTCCCCTCTTTTTGGGAGGGGCAATCGTGATACTTGCTAACCTTGAGCTTTTGCTGATCATTCTTTCCATGCTCCTGCTTTTCTTCTGGCATAAAGGGTGGATGGGCGGGGCGGATGTCAAGGTTTTGGTTGCACTTCTGGGGCTTTGGAGTGAAGCTGCGTTCGCTACTTTCTTCTTGCTTGGCGTGTGGGGTCTTGTGCTTCTCGTCCGGAAGAAGAAAAAATCCTTTCCCGGTCTGGTCGCCATAGCTGCTGGAACTAGCTTGACATTTTTCAGAGAAATCTCTATAATGCTCTCGAATTGAGGTGTATCCCGTGGACGGGATGCGCCTTTTTTTGTTTTAATTACTCAAAAAGGAGTTTTATTATGTTGCTAATCAATTATGCGAATCGTCTTCTGAAAGATAGAAGTGGGGAGGTGGATGAGAAAGCCGTTCTGATGGTCGTCCTCGTTTTAGGAACGCTCGGCGGTGTAAGTCTGGTTGCCGCAAAAGTTATGGGATTGCTCAACAGTGCTGCATCCGGACTCTAGAGATGTTTAGCTGGCTAAAGTGTTTTTTCTTCGCTAAACGGGGCGATCAATTTGCACAAACTGCTCTTGTCTTGCCTGTCATTATGCTCGCTACAATGGGGCTGCTTGATATGACGATGGCAGGCTTCGCCAGCGTCAACGCGAATAACGCTGCAAACTACGGTGCGCGTATTGGTAGCGTGACTCAACGCGGTGCGGCTGGAGCAGCTTATTCAGGTGCTTTGACTTCTATAGCCCACGCAGACGTTGGAGACTATATCGTAAACGTATCTGGCGGTGGTCATCCCGGCGCACAAATTGCCGTCACTGTAGAGTGGGAAGTTCCGAATCACATGGCGAGCATCTCCACGCTTTGGGGTGGGACTGCGGACACCCAATTAGGTGGCTCCTCAGTTTCAACCTTCAGGCAGGAGGGATGGTAATGCGCCGTTTCTTAGGAGATCGACGTGGCGATATGTTCGCCTACTTTGCGATATTGATGGTTTTCCTAATGGTCCCCTTAGCATCGCTGGCGATAGATATTGTGCGTGGCATGTATGTTCGTGGTCATTTGCACACGGCAACCGATGCGGCTTGCCAAGCGGCGGCGGATGCTCTGGATGTTCCTTATTTTGTTCAGAGTGGCGTAAAGGAAATTCAACCAAGTCTGGCACGCTCGCAAGCGAGCCGGGTTTTCTCTGCCTCGCTGGTTGATGCAGATCGTGTAGGTTTTACACCCTCGCTATCAGTCTCGGTTATTGCGCCTTTGAAGGCGCGGTGCGTTTCTTCAGCCTCGGTCGCCCGGTTGATTCCGGGTACACCTGAAATGAACGTGCTTGTAG
>JAOZOM010000112.1 GCA_029933275.1 Anaerolineales bacterium
ATGCAAATAAAATTCAACGGAAAATACGACAAAAAGCTCTTCTTCACCGCCGTTCGCCTTGCCAATGAGCCGGGGCGTAGTGCGCGGATGCTTCATATTCTCGTCGCGATGGTTTTTGGCGTGATGCTGGTCACGACTGTACAAGAAATTATCAAAACGGGCGATATTGTTGGGCAGATTATTGAGATTGCCTTAATTTTGCTGATGGGATTGGTTCTCTATCAAGCCTACGTTCCTTCTTATCTTGGGGCGCGCAAAATGTGGAATGCAGAATTAGAGCAACGCATTATGAGCGGAACAATCACCAAGAGTGGAATTACTTACAAATTTCCCAAAGGCGACCGTTTTTACGCTTGGAGTGATTTCAACCGTCTTCGCAAAATGCCGAACTTAATTACCCTCATCACCCTCGGCGGGATGTTGCTCATCTTTCCGCGGCACTTCTTCAAATCTGATGCCGATTGGGAGCGGTTTACTAATTTCATTGATACGCGCGTAATTGTGACGAAGAAAAAATAATTCACCACAAAGAACGCAAAGTTTTTTGAGATAAAAGCACAAAGATCTTCCCTTGTGTTTTTAGAACGAATCTTTGTGAATTCTGTGTCTTTGTGGTGAAAAAACCTAAGGTCTGAAATCTTATGTCTCGAATCACAAAAATCAACCACATCGCCGTAGCCATCAACGATATAGACTCATCTCTCACCTTTTGGCGCGATGCGCTCGGGTTGGAACTCGCCGAATTACGCGATGTTCCCGCCGAATCGGCACAAATCGCCTTTTTGCCGATTGGCGGCACCGAAGTTGAACTTGTCCAACCGACCACGGATGATTCGGGGTTGGCAAAATATATAGAAAAACGCGGTCAGGGTTTGCACCATCTCTGCCTCGAAACGGATGATATTGAAGCGATGATGGCGCAGCTTAAAGAAAAAGGCATCCAACTCATTAACGAATCCCCGCGCATGGGTGCAGATGGCAAAAAATACGCCTTTATTCACCCCAAATCTACAGGCGGAGTTTTGATTGAGCTTTATCAAGTGGAATAGTTCACCACAAAGACACAGAGTTCACAAAGATTTGATTTAAAATCACAAAGAAAAGCCTTTGGTTTTTACTTTAAAAAACTTCGCGTCCTTCGTGCCTTTGTGGTGCAGAAAAGATGAAAAAAACATCTCCTCTCCTTCTCGGCATCTCCGGCGGCGCGGATAGCCTTTGTTTGCTCGGCACGTTGCACGAGCAAGGCTATTCGCTTATTGTCGCGCATTTTAATCATCAATTGCGCTCCGATTCTGCCGAAGATGCTCAATTTGTGGCACAAATTGCCGCACAATATAAACTCCCCTTCATCACCGAGAGCGGAGACGTCGCTGGGTACGCTAAAAAACATAAAGAGAGCATCGAAGAAGCTGCCCGAAACCTCCGCTATAAATTTCTTTTTGCTCAAGCCAGAAAATATCACGCCCAAGCCGTTGCGGTCGGGCATACTGCCGATGACCAAGTAGAAACCGTCCTAATGCACTTTTTGCGTGGAGCGGGGTTGAGCGGGTTAAAAGGGATGGAGTTTAGTATCATTCTTCCCGCTTTCGACCCCCAGATTCCCCTCATTCGTCCCATTCTTGATTTTTGGCGCGCCGACACGGTTGCCTATTGTGCCGAGCAGAATCTCACCCCGCGCGAAGATCCCAGCAACGCCTCCGATGATTATTTTCGGAATCGATTGCGCCATAATCTCATCCCTGAACTCGAGAAATATAATCCCCGTTTCCGTGTCACCCTTCAACGCACCAGCCACGCTCTGCGCGGAGATTATGCCCTGATTTCTGATTTAACGCAGAAAACTTGGCAAGAAATTATCATCAAAGAAAGCCAAACTTATCTCTCTTTTCAGCTTGCGCCTTTCTCGAAACTTTTAATTCCTCTTATTCGTAATCTGATTAAATTTTCTGTGGAAAAACTGCGCCCGGGCATTGTAGATATCTCCTTTTCTACCCTCGATCGCGCGGCAAAATTCATCACCTCCCCTCAATCGGCGCAGAGACTCGACCTTGTATCCGGCTTGATTCTGTTTAAAGAACAGAATACCCTCTATTTGACCGATGAGGTCTCAAACCTGCCCCTTGAGATTTATCCGCAAATGGGCGCGGATGCGATTCCCATCACCGTATCTGGTGAAATTAACCTAAAGGTAAAACTGGATAGGTCGCGTAGCAGGGATTGGGTTTTAACGGTAAAACGCATTTCCTCCGCACCCGAGCTAAAAAACGCCGACCCTTTTCAGGTCACGCTCGATGCAGAGTTACTCGGCGAGAATCTGATTCTCTGTCCTCGTCGTGTCGGTGAGCGATTCGCTCCGCTGGGGATGTCCGGTAAATCCATGAAACTCAAAGATTTTATGATTAACGTCAAATTGCCAAAACGCGCCAGAGACGCGTATCCCATTTTATATGCGGGCGATGAAATTGCTTGGGTGCCGGGTTACCAGATTTCCGATCGTTTTCGTGTAACCAGCGAAACGAAAGACGTGATTGTGTTTAAATTAGAACGAGGAGACTTCCGAAGTCTTTAAGACTTCCGAAGTCTGTCTCCCCCTAAATATGAAAATTTTCTCTACCCTCCGCTCACGACTTTGGCTCACCTACGCATTGATTATTTTTGCCGTGCTGGGATTTTTGATGCTTGCCTTGGTGATCTATCTTTTGCGCAGCCCTTTGCTCTATCGTCAGACAACGGTTAAATTGCAGGCAATCGCCACGGCGACATTGGCGCGGCAGGATGAGTTTTTAGATAAGCCGGAGCAACAAATTGAGAGGATTTTAGCGCGAGCGGATGCCAATCTTGATTTGCGTCTGCTCTTTCTCGCTGCGGATGGGAATTTGCTTTATGATACGCGTCCCGATGAAGGGAGGTTATCTCTACCGCGCGAAAATGTCTTGCGCCAAAATGCGCTTTTGCGAGACGAAAAAGGGCGGGCTTGGCTTTATTCGAGTGCGGATTTGGCGGATGGGCGGCGTTTGTTAGTGACGACACCGCGTCCGCGCGTCAAAATCCTTTCTGTTTTGCAAGACGAATTATTTCCGCCTTTTTGGACGGCGGGCGCGATTGCGTTAATTTTTTCGCTGATTTTAGCTTTCGTGATGGCGCGTTGGGTTGCAGACCCTTTGCAAAAAATGCTGACGGCGACGCGTTCTGTGCCGATGGAGAGGGCTGAGATCTCTGCACGGGGACCGCAGGAAGTGCGCGAATTGACCGAAGCTTTTAACGAGATGGTGACGCGCGTTCAAAACACACAGCAATCGCAACGAGAATTTGTAGCAAATGTTTCGCACGAGCTAAAAACGCCGCTTACTTCTATTCAGGGATTTGCTCAAGCCCTCCTCGACGGTACGGCAGAGACTCCTGAATTGCGTCAGCAAGCGGCACAAGTGATTTACGATGAATCCGGTAGAATGCACCGTTTGGCTCTCGATTTGCTCGATTTGGCGCGTTTTGATGCCGGAATTGCAGAAATGGAATTTTCACCGCTCGATTTGGGGGCATTGTTGAGAAATTCCTGCGAGAAATTTGCCTTACGAGCGAAAGAAAAAGAAGTTGATTTGCAGATTAACGCGAAAAATTTACCATCAATGCTGGGAGATGGCGACCGTCTTTCGCAAGTCTTCACGAATCTGATTGATAACGCACTCAAGCATACAGACGCGCGCGGTCAAATCCGCGTGAAAGCGGAAGATGTTGGGGATTGGATTCATGTCAATATAGCGGATTCAGGTTCGGGCATCCCCGCAGAGGCGTTGCCGCATATTTTTGAGCGTTTCTATCAAGCCGATCCTTCTCGAAAGGCGCGAGAAAATCATAATAGCGGATTAGGCTTAGCGATTGCAAAAGAGATAGTTTTGGCGCATGGTGGTAAAATAGCCGCTCATAGCAAAGTTGGCGAAGGGACGATTTTTAGTCTCTCTTTGCCCCAAGTTGACGAAGCGACAATTCTTTCAAAACGTAAAACGTAATACGCAACAGATTTTTTATGCCAACTGTTTCAATTATCATCCCCTGCCTAAACGAAGAAAAAACCATCCGCATTTTGCTGGATGCGATTTTGGCGCAGACCTATCCCACCGCAGAGATGGAAGTCATCATCGCCGATGGTCTCTCGGAAGATGATACACGCGCCGAAATTTTTTCTTTTAAGGAAGAAAATCCAAATCTGGATGTGCGCGTAATGGATAGCCCTGAGCGTAAAATCCCGGTGGGATTAAATTTGGCAATCAACGCGGCGCGCGGTGAAATTATTATCCGCTTAGACGCGCATTCCGCGCCTGCTCCCGATTATGTGGAAAAATGCGTAGAGGCTCTCGACGCGGGGCTTGGCGATAATGTCGGCGGGGTGTGGGATATTCGCCCCGGGGCAGAGGGTTGGGTGGCGGCATCCATAGCGGCGGCGGCGGCGCATCCGCTTGGGGTCGGGGATGCGCTTTATCGGCACGCCACGCAAGCCCAAATCGTGGATACGGTCCCCTTTGGTGCGTTTCGGCGGGAACTGGTCGAAAGAATCGGTCTCTTTGATGAATCTCTCCTCGCCAACGAAGATTATGAGTTTAATACGCGCATCCGTAAATCGGGCGGTAGAATCTGGCTTGATCCCGCTATCCAATCAATTTACTTTGCGCGCCCGACTTTTAGCAAATTGGCAAAGCAGTATTTCAATTACGGCTATTGGAAGTGGAAAATGCTTCGTCGCTACCCTGATACTTTGCGTTGGCGACAATTTTTACCGCCCGTATTTGTTTTGAGTATTTTGGGATTACTTGTCTTCGGTTTTTTCTCGCCCCTCTTCTCTTTTCTTTTGGGACTGGAGCTTCTTGTTTATTTTCTAATTCTCTTTTTGGCAGCCCTGAAGAAAAAAACATTCGGCTTGCCTTTTGCTATTGCGTTAATGCATATTTCATGGGGAACCGGATTGTTGTGGAGCGCAATCGGGTCTCTTTTTAAGGTAGAAAAGTATGGCTGAACATTTATCTCGTCCGAAAATTCGCTTGGGAAATTTGGAGCAACGCGTCTTGCTCTTTTTTGGTGATTTGCTGGCTTCTGTTATTGCATTGGTGGCTTCGCTCTATATTTGGAAGGAGTATTCTTGGCAGGTTTTGCTTGCTACGGGAATTACCTTAAAAAAAGCTGAGCGCATTTTTAGTGTGGATATTCAATTTTGGGTCTATTTTTTACCTTTTATTTGGCTTTTACTCTTAATTGAACTTTATGAGCCGCAAAGGGCGGCAAATCGCAAGAAAACACAGCGCGGTATTTTGGCGGCGGGTGTAATTGCTTTTTTGGGGTATGCTTTACTCTTTATCACGCTTAAAAACCCGACATCTTTGCCGCGCGTTGTTATTGGCGCGTTTTTGCTTATCTCTGCTTTTTTAACATGGCTTTGGCGATTAATTTATATTCGTCTTTATACATCACAAGGCTTATCGCGTCGTGTTTTGATTGTGGGCGCGGGAAAAGCAGGAGTTACGCTGGCGAAGGCTTATCAAGAACTTTCACCGAAGCCTTTTCTTCTAATCGGCTTTGTGGATGATGACCCGAATAAAATTGGTTCAAAGGTGGAAGATGCCCGTGTTTTGGGGAGCAATAAAAATTTACTTAAAATCATTGAGCAGCAAAATATCAGTGATATTGTCGTGGCTATCACCGGTACAATGATGGGAAGCACTTTCCAGACGATTTTAGATATTCAAGAGAGCGGTGTGATGGTGACGCGGATGCCGACTATGTACGAAGAAATTACGGGACGTGTTCCTATCCATCACCTCGAATCGGATTGGCTGATTCGCTCTTTTATTGATGAAGCACGCGTCAGTGCTTTTTATGAATTGGGAAAACGCATCGTGGATATTATCGGGGGCATAATTGGCGTGATTATTTTCTTGCTCACAATTCCCTTTGTTAGTTTGGCTATTATTGCCGAAACAGGTTTTCCCATTTTTTATAAGCAGGAGC
>JAOZOM010000113.1 GCA_029933275.1 Anaerolineales bacterium
AGGATACCCCTCATGAAAATCCCTCCCTTCACCCTCGAACGTTATTTTGCCAAACATGAATTTTCCGCCAAATACTTGCTCTCCAGCTCGGATTGCGAATCGATGACCCTGCCGCAACTACTTGAAATGGCATCTCCCCAAATGCGCACCAAATGGGAATCTCTCTCTTTCGGGTATACCGAATCAGTGGGGCATCCGCTTTTGCGGGCGGAAGCCGCCAAAATCTATGCGGGGCTGGGCGCGGAAAATCTGCTCATCGCCGCGCCGGAGGAGATTATCTTTCTCTTCATGCACGCCCTGCTCCAGCCCGGCGACCACGTCATCGCCACTTTTCCGGGCTACCAATCACTGTATGAGATCGCGCGCTCGGTCGGCTGCCAAGTCTCCACATGGGAACCTGTCGAAGCCGAGAATTGGCATTTTGATCTGGCGCGGCTCGCCGAACTCATCCGCCCCGAAACAAAACTGGTGGTCGCCAACTTTCCGCATAATCCGACCGGCTTCATCCCATCCCAAAAAGAATATGCGGATTTAATTGAGATGCTGCGTGAAAAAGGGATTTTTCTTTTCTCGGATGAGATGTATCGCTTTTTGGAAATCGAAAGCGGAGCGACCTTGCCCTCGGCTTGCGAGGCTTACGAGAGGGCATTTTCTCTCTTCGGCATGTCGAAAACCTTTGGCTTGCCCGGCTTACGCATCGGATGGATGGCGACACAGAATCAGCCCCTTTTGGCACGGATGCTCGAATTAAAAGATTACACGACCATTTGCTCCAGCGCACCGAGCGAGATTCTCTCGATTATTGCGCTGCAAAATAAAGAGGCGATTATTGCCAAGCAAAATGCGCGTTTAGCACAAAATATGGCTCTGCTGGATGCTTTTATAGCGAAATACGCGCAGTTTTTCCGCCTCAACCGACCACGCGGCGGCTCGATCTGTTTTCCGCGCATGTTGGGAGAGGAGAGTACGCTCGGTTTCGCCAACCGTCTCGTTGAAGAGGCGGGGGTGATGATGGCTCCATCGCATATTTTCGGCTACAGTGATCATCATTTTCGGATTGGCTTTGGGCGGGAGAATTTCGGGGAGGTCTTGGGAAAATTTGGAGATTATTTGGATAGTAATCACTAAAGCGATTACTACGAGGATGTTAGCGAAATCCCCCGCTCTTTTGAAAAGAACAGGGGATTTTATTTTTTAGGGGAGGTTACTTTCCGGAGAGAAAATCAATCGCGGCTTGAAGTTGAACATCATAGGGTTGTTGGCGCAGTCCCCACATGCCAAGAGGAACTTCTATGTCGGGCGTAACACCGATGCCTTCGAGGATGGTGCCATCATTGAGGGCGAGGGTCATCACAGCTAGGCGAATGAGCGTCCCATCGGCGAGACCAAAACTAACGATACCTTCGGTGTTGCCCGCGGAGTTCATCCCGATAATGGTGGCGCGCCCGAGTTCTTTCATCGAGGCGGGGAAATAGTCTGCCGCACTATGGCTACTACCATCAGTGAGGACGACGAGCGGGGTGGTATCGTTCCAATCCACACCACGAATGTAGTAAGAGGTGCGCTGTTTATCTTTGCGCAAAGATCCTGTTGTGCCAACAATACCATTCGCAAAAATGCCTGCCGCATCATCAGAATTCCCACCAGGATTATGGCGCACGTCCAAAATCAGGCCATCGAGAGGTTTATCCGTTTCCATTTCGGCAATGGCGTTTTTGATATTATCGGCAGCATCGCCTTCAAAATCGGGGATACGAATATAACCGATATAGGGGTCTTCGCTCACAATTTCGGTAATCCAATCCATGCAACCGCCGCCACCTCCAAGAGCGAGGGTTAGATCGCGCGGTGCTTCATCAGGACCAGATTGAACCGTGAGCGTCACTGTGTCCCCGCCCGTGCCAAAAACAACAGCGCGGGTTTGTTCACGGGTAAAGCCTTCTTCACCAGGGACAAGAGGTTCGCCATCCACAGCGAGAATCACGTCACCACGTACCATACCCGCATCGGCGGCGGCACCATATTGGCAAACGTCCCAAGCATAAAAGTATTCATCTTCTTTAGAGGGACCGGGCCACACGCTAATTCCCGTCCACGGGAGGGCTTCTCCGCCCTGTCCAACACCAAATTCGCCTTCCATGTGATTTGGGGGAACAAAGCGACTGTGGTCGTCGTGTAGCTCTTGTACCATATCAGAAAGCAAATCCCAAAGTTCTTCAGAAGATTGCACGTTTTCGGCTAAAGCAACGTATTCATCGTAGACGGCATCCCAATCTGCGCCGTTGAAGTTATCTCGTACATAATTCGCTTCGATGATATGCCAAGCCTGTTTGACGATACCAACATAATCATCATCGCTAAGACCTGAGGCATCAAATCCGCCAATCGGCGTAGGCGGAACGATGGTAACTTGTGCCATGAGAGCCGCGGCGGTGGCTAAGGGTCCCGTTTTAGCCGGTCCTTTAGCTGATTCTTCGGTTGCAATCGGTTCAAGAGTCGCTGTTGGGGGAACCGCTGTGGGGGGATTCTGCGTGGGGGCAACCTCAGGCTCGGTGGGCTGAGCAGGCGTCCCACAGGACGATACGAGCAACGCAAGTGCCGTCATCAGTAAAACAAAAAAGAAAAAATTTTTTTTCATTTCTACCTCCAAAGATAGTCTATCTAAATTGCACCATAAATCAGCACCGCATACACAGCCGCGGTGAGGAAAGAATCTACGCCAACATAAATCAAAAGGAAATACAAAGTGCTTTTGCTGGATTGGCGATAAGTATAAAACCAAGCAACAAAGAGCGCAATTAGCGAAGAGGTGATGGGAACACCCCAACGCAAGATATTTGCCAAAAGATGCGGGATTTCAGGAACCCAAGCAGAGAAGGGGACGTAATCCATCATGCCGGGGAGCATTGCCATTTTGCCGAGCCAGAAAGCAACGATAGCGAAAATTAAACTGATGCCCCCCACAATATCTCGTGTGCGATTCGACCCGATTTTACGTAGAGGAGCAAAGAGGAATAAAATCATCAACGGGGCAACAACCCAAACCCCCGCCGCAATCGGAGCCATTAGAACGCCAACTAACATCCCAAAAGAAATTTGCGCTAAAATTCGCCCTAGCTCCCGCCCTGTTGAACGACTAAGGGCTTCTTCAATGATCGGGGATGTGCTGGCAAAATAGACCGCGTAAGAATCGGTTTCGAGTTTTTCGAGCCAAACTGCATAAAGATGACGGTCGGGGCTATTGAGCAAATTCGGAGAGGTTGAAAGCGTGGTGGTAAAACTCAAAGGTTGATAAGAAGATTGCTCGCCTTCATAAAAATAGGCGATATTGACTTGATCGCGTACTTTACGCCAAAGGTGCTGCATTGGCGAGCGGAAAATAATCGCGAGTTCGTCTGCTTGCACGGGGTTGGGAACAATTTCTTGTATTTTCGCCGTTCTGGGTAAATTAGCACTGCGTAGAGAGACGCGCTCTCCTGCATCGAGAGGACTATTTGAAAGATATTCGTATTGCAAGCCATAAATCGATGGCATGGTAATTCGCTTCGGTTCTGATGCCAAAGATGGGTTCCCCAACGGGAAGTGTAAATAGCTCGTATGTATCGTCCCAGCATCAAATCCAGACTGAATACTTACCGTCCAGAAAACATATACATCATCTGCATCAATCCCGAGCAAGGGACCATCTAACCTGCTGGTCGGACTTACCGATAGTTCGTGAATAATATGAGGCACAACCGCACCCCAATTTACTTCTAAGGGATATTCCCCATAAAACAATTTGGTCGTGCCATAACCAACCGGATATTGCAACCAAGTTGCGTGGAGGTTGTTCTCGCTATCATATCGGAGTTGGATGCGAATTCCGTTCGGATCAATGCTGGTGATTTCCCCGTTTCCATCGGATGTGGAAAGCGCGTACACGCCCGGATTTTTTCTTGCTCCCGCGAACCAAACTGTAGATTGCCCCGAAGCATTTTCTGCAAAACTATACGAATCTACCGCAATCTCTGCCGAGAGCAAGATTGGGGCATCATTTAACGGATTGCCTTGTGCGTCTAAAAGAAGAGTGTAAAGACTCTCGTTATCTACCCAATAAAGGTGCAGCTTGTCCTCCTCCCAAGTTATTTGAGGAGAGCCGGGACGGGATAATCCAACTTCATCGAGAGATTCTTCCCATAAGGGAAGCCCGCTTGGGTCAAGAGCAATCAGGTTGAATGATTTTTTCTCCCTTGCACCATCATCCACAAGTAGCGCAAAATAAATCTGCCCATCATCATCCAGCGTCATCGGAACGGGATCATTTAAAATGGTATTTCCTAAAAAAGCCGCTCGACTCCACCCCGGAGATTTTAGCCAAATATGTTCATCTGGACCACTGCAAGCTGAGAGGAGAAAGAATGCCAAGATAACAACTCCTATCAGCCCCCATTTATTGGTCTTTTTTTTCATTTTTTACTCCTGAAGATAAGCGCAAAAATGGGAGGTACGGCAATTGCCGCACCTCCCATCTTATTTTGTTTTTGAAGAGCTTCAATTTTCTATTCTACAGGCTCAAGAAATTCGCCGGCAATCCAACCTCTACCTGCCACACTATCGACCTCAAACCAAATCACATCATCAAAGAGAGTCGTACCAACAATAACGCCCTCATCACCTCGAGCAGCATGTGAAAGCACAATCGTGTCACCGGGATTTTTATAAAAAGGAATTAAATATCCCTTACCGGTAAAAGCAACTTTATCACCTTCTTCAAAATCTGCACCAGCAATTTCCTGCACATCTTGCGTTGGAGCTACTGTTGGAATAGCACGCTCGGTTGCAACAGCGTCAGGAACAATTTCTCCTGCTTGTTTGCAAGCCATCGCAGTTAAGAATAAGATACCAAGAATAAGAAAAAGTGAAATTCGAGTCATTCTTTTATTCATATCGCTTAGTTCCTTCCACGCAAACGGGTATCAAAGGCATCTCGGAGTCCATCGCCCATGAAATTGAAAGCCAGAGTTAGAGAAGAAAGCGCAAGACCGGGGAATAAGACCAGATGGGGATTTGATCTTAGACCAGAATACCCCTCGTTAATCATCGCCCCCCAACTGGGGGTTGGCGGGGTAACACCCAAACCGATGAAACTGAGAGCGGCTTCAAGAAAAATATATCCCGGTATCGCCATTGATTCCGCAATCAGGAGAGGACCTAAAACGTTCGGAATTAGATGTTTGAAGATGATATGCCCATTGCCCGCGCCCAAAGCACGAGCGGCTTCTACAAATTCTTTTTCTTTATAGGAAAGAACCTGTCCGCGCGCTAGACGCGCCATACCAAGCCAGTTTAGCGCGCCAATGGCAATGAAGACAAAGAGCAAGCCGCCTGCCATCGAATCTAGCTTAATCAGCCACATCATTAAGGGACTCTCCGACCCTTGCCTACTGACCGCATTGAAGTAAACAGTCATCAAAATAATGATGGGGAGAAGAGGAATGCCGTAAAGAAGATCGACAAGGCGCATCATAAAATTATCTACGTTTCCACCGGAATAACCTGAAACCGTCCCATAAATCAAACCGATAATCAAGCTGACCGAGGATGCCGCAACCGCAATCGAAAGGGAGATGCGTGTCCCGTAGACGATGCGACTCCATAGGTCTCGTCCGAGAGCGTCCGAACCGGCAATGAAGGTAGTGCACCCCCATTCCATCGGAGTCTCGTACCAGTGACAATTTTCTGCGGCATAAGATTCAACTACATCGTAGCCTTCCATCGGTTTAGCGCGGTTATTTCTTAAGTTTTGTTGTGCAAAACCGTACGGAGAAAAGATCGGCGCAAAAACCGCAGCTAAAGCCACGAGAATCACAAAAATCATACCGCCTACCGCAATTTTACTGCGCCGAAATTCGCGCATTGCGTCTTGCATTGGGCTACGGCTTTCACCAATTCTTTTTCCGTTTTTTACTTCTTCCATTTTTTTATCAGCTGTCATGATTTATTCCTGAA
>JAOZOM010000406.1 GCA_029933275.1 Anaerolineales bacterium
TGAGAGAAATAAAAGCAAAAACGAGCAATGGGATTAACAGCCAAATCGTTGAGACATCTGCCCATAAACTGGCAGACGCGATTGGGCTAGCGGTAACTGCCACTGATGCGGCGATGATGAGAAGTAACACAATAATCATCGGGGCAAGGATTTGCCATCTAAAATCTTGGCGATGCGCCTGATAAGAGGTTCGTTTTTGAGAGAGGGGCTTTGTTTTTTTCATCGTGCTTTATTTTAGCATATTTAACGACAAATAGAAGATAAAAAAAGATCTCACGAAGAGGTACAATCAAAAGATAGAATACGGATAATACAGATTTTCACTGTTTTTAAGTTTAAGAAAAATCCGCGTACCATGCACGGTGAAAAGCACAGAAAATCATTTTCAAGGAGAAAAAATGAAACTCAGTAACGAAGTACATCGCCAATTATTGGATTTTCAAGAAAACGAGATCACAGAACATCATATTTATAAACGCCTCGCAGGCTCCATTAAAGATAAGAAGAATGTAGAAATTCTCAATCAAATTGCAGAGGATGAACTTGGTCATTACGAAGATTGGAAAAAATATACCGGCATAGATATTAAGCCCAACAAGTGGCGAATCTGGAAATACTATCTCATCAGCCGCGTTTTTGGCTTCACTTTTGGCGTAAAACTGATGGAAAGCGGCGAGAAAAGCGCGCAGGTTAATTATGACCAAATCCGCGAATATGTCCCCGAAATTGATAACTGGATTTCAGACGAGAAGAAGCACGAAAATTCGCTGCTAAATATGCTAGACGAAGAACGGCTCCAATATGCGGGATCGGTTGTCTTGGGTTTAAACGATGCCCTCGTGGAATTGACCGGTGCGCTCGCGGGACTTACGCTTGCTTTACAGGATGTCAACTTAATCGCGTTAACAGGCTTGATTACCGGTGTCGCCGCATCTTTATCTATGGCTGCCTCCGAATACCTCGCTACCCGCTCCGAAAAAACGGATAAACATCCCGTCCGCGCCGCGATTTATACTGGCATCGCCTATATTTTCACGGTCGCGATTCTCATCGCCCCCTACCTGCTCTTCGAGAACTATTACCTCGACCTGATTCTCGCCCTCACCTCCGGCGTGATCATCATCGCGGTTTTCAACTATTACATTTCTGTAGCTCAAGACGAATCTTTCAAAGAGCGTTTCCTCGAAATGGCGGGATTAAGCCTCAGCGTTGCCGCGTTCAGTTTCGGAATCGGTTATCTCATCCGCATTTTCTTGGGGGTTGAGATTTAGTACGTTTTATAAAAATTACAAAAAAGGTAACTACTCAGTCTTAGAAAAACAGGACGCGGATTTACGCTGTTTTTTCGGATTCTCACAGATAAAAACAAAAAAAGTTTTTAAATCCGCGTAAATCCGCTAAATTTGTGTGAATCCGCGTCCTATTCCTATTGAAGCTGAGTAGTTACCAAAAAAGCCAAAAAAACCTTTTTTTTTGCGAGTTTTTGTTATAATGAAAATGTTCCAATTTTTCTGTATTCAATC
>JAOZOM010000006.1 GCA_029933275.1 Anaerolineales bacterium
GACTATGTACTCTACCAACCCAATGGGGAAATTATCGCGGTTGTTGAAGCGAAGAAAACAAGCATCTGTCAACGACAACTAGAAAGGGACATGGCAGACGAAGATGGAAGAAAAGTGTGCAAGTAATCAAAGACCCTTTGTTTGACTTAATTTTTAAGCCGAAAATTCATTTGCGCTTTCTAAAATTCTATTCTGAATTTCCAACATTTGACGATAAAGTCCCGCATCGCGCCTGAGTTGGGTTTGCGTGCCACGCTGGACGATTTTTCCGTGATCCAAAACAAGGATTTCATCCGCATTTTCCAGCCCAATCAGCCGATGGGTAATTAGCAGAGATGTTTTTCCGCGCATTAGCGCAAAAAGTGAATTCAAGACTTCTTTTTCAGTCAATGAATCAAGATTAGCGGTCGGCTCGTCTAGAATCAAAATTGGTGCGTCTTTGAGAATGGCGCGTGCGATCGCCAAACGCTGACGTTCTCCACCGCTTAAGCGCGCGCCTTGTTCACCGATATAAGTTTCGTAGCCTTTAGGCAGATTTTCGATGAAATCATGGATTTGCGCCTGCTTTGCCGCATCCATCATTTCCTCTTCGCTGGCGGTGGGTCGCGCTAAAAGCAGGTTTTCGCGCAAAGTCGTATTGAAAAAATATGCATCTTGTGGAATTACCGCGATTTGGGCGCGAATATCATCGGCGGGAAATTCATGGAGCGATTTCCCGTTTAGCAAAATCTCCCCTTGATCGTATTCCCAAAAACGGAGCAGAAGATTCATCAAAGTCGATTTTCCCGCCCCGCTCGCGCCCACCACCGCTAGACTTTTACCCGCGTCTATTTTAAAAGATACACCTTTTAGCGCAGATTCATCGCTTTCAGTATAAGAAAAAACGAGATTTGAGAATTCGATACTCGATAGTTCTTTCTTCTTTTCTCTTTCTTTCTTTTCTAAACCTTCAACTTTCAACTTTCTACTTTCAACTATTTCTGCTTCTTCATCCACAATCTCAAAAAGCCTCCGTGCGGCTTCGAGTGATTTTTCGAGCATCTGCGCGGCGAGCGGCAGCGGGAGAACGGCTTCAAAACTGACCAATGCGATCATCGTCAGCGCGCCGAGCATCACGCCGGAAATCTGCCCGGTATGAACGAGCGGAATCGCGAGAAAGAGCATCGTCCACATCCCAAGATTGGTCAAGAGTGTCCCTAATCCGCTATGAAACCCGCTAATCAGCGCGGCGCGTTGCTCCGTTCGTCCATAAGAACGTCCCAACGCGGCGATTTTTGCGCCTTGTGCGGAAGCGCGCCCGTAAGCGAGTAAATCGCTCAAGCCCTGAATCCCGTCCACGAGGTGAATTTTAATTTCGGCGCGTTGAGCGATATAAAGTTTGCCATCCTTTTTACCTTGAAAACGCGCTAAAAAGGGAATCCCAACGCCGAGGGCGAGTAAAAATCCGAGCAATGTCCAACCGAGACGAGAATCATATTGTCCGATAAACGCCGCTGTGCCAAAAGAGATGATTGCCGCGACCAAAGGTGGCGAAACGACCCGAATATAGAAATTTTCGAGAGTATCCACGTCCGAAATGACGCGGCTGAGCAAATCGCCGCTCCGATATTGCATTAGGCGCGCTGGAGCGAGAGGCTCGAGGGCTTTGTAGAACCAAGTTCGGAGTTGCGAGAGCAAAGAAAAAGTGACCTCGTGCGAGGTCAGGCGTTCAAAATAGCGAAAAACGCCGCGGCTGATGCCAAAAAACCGCACACCGACAATCGCAACTTGCAATTCGGCTATGGAAGGGTGTAATGCGGCTTTGGCAATCAGCCATGATGATGTCCCAATCAGGGCGATATTGCTGGCAATCGTTCCCGTTCCGAGCAAGGTGGCGAGCGCAACTTTTTTCCATGCGCCATTTAGAAAGCCCAATAAACGAGAAAAAATGTTTGAAGTTTGCAAGTTTGCAGGAGGCAAGTTTGCAAGTGGCAAGTTTGCGGAGTGCGGACTTGTCACTTGCCACTTGCTACTTGCAACTTGTAACTTGCTACTTGCAACTTCAAACCTTGAACCTTCAACCATCTTTGCATAAGCCCCATTTTTTACCAACAACTCGTCATGTGTGCCTTGTTCTACTAATTTCCCACTTTTTAATACTAAAATTTTATCGGCTTGGAAGATGGTATTCAGGCGGTGAGCAATCGTAATCACCGTCCGCCCCTCCATCAATTTTTTGGTCGATTCCTCAAGGGCAACTTCTGTCAGTGGGTCGAGGCTCGAGGTCGGTTCATCCAAAATCAAAATCGGTGCGTCTTTGAGATACGCCCGCGCCAAAGCTAATCTCTGCGCCTCCCCGCCACTTAAACGGGATCCAGCCTCCCCCACGAGCGTTTCGTATTTGTCCGGGAGGGAGAGAATGAATTCGTGTAGGTGTGCGGCTTTGGCGGCATCCTGCACGGAATCCATATCTGCATTTGGATTTGCCAAACGGATATTCTCTTTAATTGTTGTGTTGAAGATGAATGGATTCTGCGGCACCCAAGCAATTTTTTCGCGCCAAGCATCGGCGGGAATTTGGCTAAGGGGAACGCCGCCCACACGTACTTGACCTGAACTTGGTCGGCTAAAGCGGAGCAGGAGATTTGCCAAGGTGCTTTTTCCCGCCCCGCTCGCCCCCACCAGCGCAATTTTTTGCCCTTTTGATAGGGTAAAAGTGATATTTTCGAGGGCGGGTGTGGTTTCGTCTGGATATGTAAAAGAGAGATTGGAGAATTCTATATTCGATAGTGTGATATTCGGCGATTCGAGATTCGATTCTCGAATATCGGGTTTAATCTCGAGTATCGCAAAGATTTTCCGCGCCGCAGTTGTGCCATCCATTCCGGCGTGGAAGCGAAGTCCCAACATACGGAGGGGAATATAAAATTCGGGGGCGAGAATGAGGAGGAAAAAGGCTTGCTGAAATTCAACTTTATAGTAGAGCAGGCGCAAACCGATTTCAACCGCGATAATCGCGGTGCTGAGGGTGGCGATCAGTTCGAGAACGAGGGCGGAGAGAAAAGTGACGCGCAAAACGCTCATCGTGGTCTTGCTAAATTGCTCGCTGACTTCGTTAATGCTTCGCACATGGGCTTTGCTTTGCCCAAACTGCTTGAGGGTTGTCAGTCCTTGTAGACTATCGAGAAAATGCGCGCTTAATCGGCTGAGAGTCTCGTATTGACGTTTAGTAATTGCCTCCGCACCTTTGCCAATCAAAATCATAAAAACGGGAATCAAGGGCGCGGTGAGGAGGAGGATTAATCCCGAAAGCGGGTCAATCGGGAAGACGAAAATCAGCACCGAAAGCGGCACGAGAGCCGATAAAACCAGTTGCGGGAGATATAGACTGAAATACGCGTCAAGGGCTTCGATGCCTTCAACCGCGGCGGCAGTTAATTCGCCGGTACGCTCGGCGCGGGTAAAACTGGGACCGAGTTTGACGATGTGGGCGAAGAGTTTTTCGCGTAAATCGCTTTTGACGCGAATTGCAATCGCTTTTGCGCTGATTTCGCCGAGCCACGTCAGAAGGGCGCGTAGAGCGATGATAATTAGAAGCAAACGCAAACCGTCAATGACCTGAGCGAGGCTTTTATCGAGCAAAAAGACATCGTTCACGGCGTGACTAATCAACCACGCCTGCCAAATGGTGAGGAGACCGATTAGGAATCCAGCGAGGAGGGTGATGAGCAAGGCGATTCGGCTGTCACGAGCGAGGGCGAGGAGTCGGCGGTCGAGGTTCATGAGGTGTCACGAATGGTACGAATTATGCGAATAGGGCGAATAAAAGAAAATCGGCTGGCAAATAACTCTGCCAACCGATTTTATCTTAAAAATCTTGTAGCGACGGCTTTAGCCGCCTAAGGGCTGAAGCCCTTACTACGAGGAGATAGGATTAATAGATCAACTCTTCGGGGTCGGCTTTGATGCGTCCGTTGAAGACTTTATATGCCCAAATTTGGTAAATGAGCAAAATCGGGACGAAAATAGCAGCGACTATGGTCATCACATTCAACGCGTAGGGTGAGGCGGAGGCGTTGTAGATGTTGAGGGTAAATGCCGGATCTAGGCTAGAGATGAGGATGCGAGGGAATAAGCCAGCAAAGACCATAATGGTTGTGAAAACCACTGTTAGCGAGGTCATCACAAAGGCGAGTTTGTCGTTGCCTTGTTTTGCATACCAACCCGCGGCGAGAAGTGCCACTGCTGCCAAGAGAGCGAAGATGAATCCCTGCGCCATGATGTCGGTGGCAAAGAATGTCCAGATGAGGAAGAGAACCGCTAAAACGGTCGCGGCAATCCATGCTTGGAAACCGAATTTTTTGGCGCGTTCTGCTAAATCACCTTCGAGTTTGAGACCGAGGAAGTTTGCACCATGTGCGGCGAAGAGGGTTACAAATACCAATCCGCCGAGCAAGGAGTAGATATTGAGGAGCGGGA
Organism: Anaerolineales bacterium; assembly: GCA_029933275.1. Classification (GTDB taxonomy): domain Bacteria; phylum Chloroflexota; class Anaerolineae; order Anaerolineales; family Villigracilaceae; genus Desulfolinea. The sequence continues at coordinate 4,459 of JAOZOM010000006.1, forward strand.
ATAAACCGCCCCAGTAGTTCATATCTGCATCAATGGCGAAGCCGCGCATGAGATTACCAACGGTCACGCCCCAAAGCAAAGCGGGGACAAGTGAACCGCCGAAAATAGCCCAATCCCAGCGTTCGCGCCAGACGGGGTCGTCTCGGAGGCTACGATATTCAAAGGCGAGTCCGCGCAAGATCAGCGCGGCAAGCATCAGGACAAGAGCGAGATAAAATCCGCTAAAGAGGGTTGCGTAAACGTGTGGGAAAGCGGCAAATAATGCGCCGCCCGCGGTGATCATCCAAACTTCGTTGCCGTCCCAGTGTGGTCCAATTGTGTTAATGACGGCGCGCCGCTCGTTGTCGTCTTTGCTTAGGAAAGGCATCAAAATGCCGACTCCGTAATCAAATCCTTCCAAAAGGAAGAATCCGATGAACAAAATGGTTACAAGGATAAACCAGATGGTATTAAGATCCATGATTCTTTCTCCTATTAGTGGGTAGCCTGATCGATTTCGCCAGTGCCGTATTTGATTGCCAATTTATAGGCAACGATTGTAAATACGGTATAGATGACGAGCATCAGGATTAGCGAGAAGGCGACATTCCAAGCGGGGACATTCGGCGAGATGGCATCTTCAACTTTTTGTAAGCCGAAGACAATCCAGGGCCAGCGTCCGGTTTCTGCCAAAAGCCAGCCTGTGCTAACGGCGAGATATGGCAAGATAACAGAGTAAACCGTGGCTTTGAGGAAAAGCGTTTTATCAACGAGATTATCCTTTTTTCCCCAATAAACGCCCAAGAGCGCGATAAGCACCATCAAACTGCCTGCCCCAACCATCGTGCGGAAACTCCAATAATTAAGTGTTACAGGCGGGAGGTAGTCCCCGGGACCATATTCTGCTTCGGCTTGTGCTACTAAATCATTAATGCCTTCAACTTCGCCGGTGAAATTATTATAGGAAAGGAAGGAAAGCATATAAGGGACGCCAAGATCAACGATATTGGTTTTGTTCTTTTCATCAACAATGACAAACATAGAAAGCGGAGCAGGTTGTTCTGTTTCCCAGAGTGCTTCGGCAGATGCCATTTTAAGCGGTTGATGCTCGATTAAGAATTGTCCTTGGAAGTGACCAATTGTGGCGACTAAGACTGAGCCGATGAGGGCATACATCGCCGCCATGCGGAAGGAGGTGAGGAAGAACTTGACCTCATGCTTGCGGAGCAGATGCCAAGCACTGAACGCCATGACAACAAATCCTGCTAAAGACATTCCGGATGTGAATACATGCGGGAATTGAAGCAAAACATTGGGATTAAAAACCAACGCCGCAAAATTGGACATAACCACGCGCCCTGTTTCGGGATTAATGGTATAGCCGACCGGATGTTGCATGAAGGAGTTGGCAATTAAAATCCAAATTGCGGAGAGGTTGGAGCCAAGCGCGACTAACCATGCGGAGGTGAGATGTTGCTTTTTGGTGAGTTTTCCCCAGCCAAAAACCCATAAACCGATGAAAGTTGATTCCATATAGAATGCGAGCAAGGCTTCAATAGCGAGCGGCGCGCCGAAGATGTCGCCCATAAAACGGGAGTATTCCGACCAGTTCATCCCGAATTGGAATTCTTGAACGATACCGGTGACAACACCGATCGCAAAGTTGATTAGGAAAATTTTCCCCCAGAACTTTGCCATTTTTTTATACATCTCATCGCCCGTTTTGACATATTTTGTCTCAACGATTGCAACGAAAATGGAGATTCCCAGCGTAAGTGGGACATAAAAGAAGTGATAGATGGTGACGATGGCAAATTGCCACCGAGCAAGGATTGTAGAATCCATAGGTTTGCCTCCAAACAATGAAATTAGTTAGCTAATAAGCGTGTTAATAGAGATAGGGGATTTTTTTGTGTTTGCCTCCTTGACCAAATCTGAAAAAGTGGTGGATGCTAATTCTTCGAGAATAACATTTTGTAAACGCACCCAACGACCTCGAACAGCGCAATTATCTTCAAAAGGGCAATAATCTTCGTCGAGCATACATTCGGAGAGAAGAAGAGGTCCTTCAAAGGCTTGGACTATATCGTGTAAAGTGATTTTTTCTGGAATTCGTGCAAGTTGTAGCCCGCCACCTCTCCCCGCGAAAGTTGTGATAATTTCAGTCTGTGCAAGTTTAGCCACAATACGCGGCAGAAGATTTTTCGGAATAAGCATGGCTTTTCCAATTTTTTTTGTAGAAAGACGCGTCCCTATTGGCTCTTGGGCAAGTGCTAAGATTACGCGAACGGCGTAATCCGTTTGGCGGTTAATTTTTAGCATAGTACTCCAGTACCTTTACGTTGCTTGTTACAGTTAATGATTACCTCTATTGTAAGATATTTTTGGCGTTATTTCAAACACGATTTTTTTTGCAGATTTACATTTCAAGTGTGCTTATCAACAGTCCAACTGCGTGGTATAGTTTCCGTCTTCATATTTAAGGAGATTAAAGATATGCCCCAAGATTTTGACACACATCCCAAAGAAGAAAATGGTTTTCAGGCGGGAGAAGTTTTTCTCATCGCAAACGGACATTTTATCCACGATGTCTATTCCGCTTTTCTGGCTCCCTTATTACCGCTTTTAATTGAGAAACTTTCTCTCACGCTGACAATGGCAGGATCATTGAGCGCATTTATGCAATTTCCGGCACTCTTAAATCCCTTAATTGGTGGTTTAGCGGATAAATCCAAAGCACGCTATTTTGTCGCCTTTGCCCCTGCCGCGACGGCGACTTTGATGGGCATCATGGGACTTGCAACCAGTTATTATTCCCTTTTAGTAATTCTCCTTATTGCGGGAATCAGCGTTGCCATTTTCCATGCGCCCGCGCCTGCGATGGTTGCGCGTGTTGCCGGGAAACGTGTTGGTAAAGCGATGGGTTGGTTCATGGCTGGCGGAGAATTGGGGCGCACGCTCGGACCCATATTCGCAGTTTGGGCGGTCACAACTTGGACTTTAGAAGGTATGTGGCGTGTGGCTATTCTCGGTTGGGTCACATCACTACTTCTTTTCTGGAAACTGAAAGATATTCCCGTAGAGAAAAAAGAAAAAAGTGATTTTAGAGCGATTCTACCTAAATTACGCGCCGTATTTTTGCCCTTGATACTTATCCTCCTTTTTCGTACTTTTATGACGGTTAGCATAACTACATATTTACCGATTTTTATGAACTTGAAAGGAGCTAGTCTTTGGCTGGCAGGTGCATCGCTTTCTATTATGGAAAGTGCGGGCGTGATTGGGGCATTGAGTGTTGGTACGATTTCAGATCGCGTTGGGAGAAAAAAGGTTTTCCTCGTTTCTGCCATTTTTTCTCCCATCCTCATCCTCATGTTTTTGCAATCCAGCGGCTGGGTACTTGTACCGCTTTTGTTGCTGATTGGTTTTACAACCCTCTCTATTGGTCCCATTTTTCTCGCTCTTATTCAAGACCACTTTCCAAAGAATCGTGCCGCTGCGAATGGCGCATATATGTTTTTTGCTTTTCTTATTCGCTTCCCCACGACCATTCTAGTCGGTTTTGCTGGTGATAAATTAGGGTTAGAAACCGCTTTTTTCTGGAGCGCACTTCTTGCTTTTCTTGTTATCCCCAGTATCTTCCTTCTCCCCAACGAAGCAAAAGAAAGAATTGCATGACCAACACTCCATTAACATTAAAGCGCACATTCAAGGTTTGGTTACCTCTTGCCGCGAGCTGGCTACTGATGGGCGTAGAATTGCCCATTCTCAGTGCCTTTGTTGCGCGTCTCGCAAATCCAAAAATCAACCTTGCGGCTTATGGCGGAATTGTTTTTCCCATCGCCCTCATCATCGAAGCCCCCGTCATCATGCTTCTCGCCGCCTCGACCGCTCTCAGCAAAGATTGGGCTTCCTATCAAAAATTACGCCGTTATATGCTTCTAGCGGGCGGCTTTTTAACCGCTTTTCACCTTCTTGTCGCCCTCTCGCCGATCTATTATTTTGTCGCCGAAGGGCTTCTTGGTGCGCCGCCTGAAATTATCGAACCAGCTCGGCTCGGTTTACTTATCATGACCCCGTGGACGTGGACAATTGCCTATCGCCGTCTTAATCAGGGTGTGATGATTCGTTTTGGACATTCCAAAATTATTGGAATTGGCACTGGCGTTCGTTTAAGTGCGGATATTCTTGTCCTGAGCTTGGGCTTCTTTTTAGGATTACCCGGAATCGTAGTCGCTACCAGTGCGGTTGCCTCTGGCGTGACAGCAGAAGCTGTTTTTATTGGATTTAAAGTACAGCGGATTCTCCGCGTGGATTTGAAGCCTGCTTCCGTTATTCAGCCTGTGCTAACGTACCGAGCTTTTGCCGCGTTTTACCTCCCCCTCGTCATGACCTCGCTTCTCACGCTTTTGATTCAGCCGATGGGCAGTGCCGCCCTTGGACGTATGCCCCGCGCCCTCGAATCACTTGCGGTCTGGCCTATTGTTTCGGGTTTTATCTTCATGCTTCGTAGCATGGGAGTCGCCTTCAACGAAGTCGTTGTTGCCCTCCTTGATGAGTATCTCGCCACAAAACCCTTGCGCCATTTTTCCCTCCTACTTTCTATCGTGACGACCTTCACGTTGATTATTATCGCCGCGACCCCGCTCTCCCGTCTCTGGCTCGAAGACTTTTCCGCACTTTCTCCCGAATTGACAACCCTTGCTCGCAACGGTTTATGGATTGGGGCATTATTACCCGCTCTCAACACGCTCCAGAGCTGGTATCAGGGAGCTTTGCTCAATAGCGGAAAAACGCGTGGCATCTCAGAAGCGGTTGCCCTCTATCTCTTTGCAGCGGGATTGGCTCTCTGGGGTGGTGTGACTTGGGGGAAAATAGTTGGACTTTACGTTGGCTTGGCTGCTTTTAGTTTCGGGATGCTCATCCAAACCTTTTGGCTTTGGTTTCGCAGCCGTTCTGTTATTCGCACTCTCTGTGAACGCGATCAATGTCTGGATATATAGAATCAGCAGTCATACTTTGTTAGAGTATCTGTCCCTTCCCCTATTTTGGGGGAAGGGTAGGATGGGGGAAAAAAAGTGCCTCTAAAACCTAGAGGCACTTTCAATTTTCAAACCTTTAAAGTAGTTACTCAAAATCATGGTGGTAAAAACAAAAGAAAAAAGTTTCTTCTTCGTGAATCTTCGTGTGACTTCGTGGATTCTTAAATGCTCCAACAACATTTTGAGCAATTACCTTTTAAACCTATCAACTTTCCAACCTGAAACTACTCCTCGTCCACCACCATTACAATCTCTTCACCGAGATAGTGCTGACGCACGAGACCCTCGATCTCTGTTGCGAAATTCGGGTTTTGGCGTAAAAATTCTTTTGAGTTTTCGCGCCCTTGTCCGAGACGAGTCTCGCCGAAGGAATAGAAAGAACCGCGTTTGGTAATAATTTCCGCTTCGACCGCGAGGTCGAGCAAATCGCCAACCTTTGAAATGCCTTCGTTATACATAATATCGAATTCCGCTTTTTGGAAAGGCGGTGCGACTTTATTCTTAACCACGCGAACACGCGTCCGATTCCCGATGATCTCTGCGCCGACCTTGATGGATTGGATCCGCCGCACGTCTAAGCGCACAGATGCGTAAAATTTGAGGGCTTGCCCACCCGTGGTCGTTTCGGGATTACCAAACATCACGCCGATTTTTTGGCGAAGTTGATTGGTGAACATAACCGAAGTTTTGGTTTGGTGGATTGCGCCAGAGAGTTTTCGCAAGGCTTGTGACATCAAGCGGGCTTGAACGCCCATTGTTGGGTCGCCCATATCGCCTTCGATTTCGGAGCGTGGAATCAGCGCGGCGACCGAATCGATGACTACAATATCAATCGCACCAGAGCGGATTAATGTCTCAGCAATTTCAAGTGCTTGTTCGCCAGTATCGGGCTGGGAGATGAGTAGGTTATCAATATCCACGCCGCACTTAGCAGCATAGCTAGGGTCAAGGGCGTGTTCCATATCGATAAAAGCGGCTGTCCCACCTAATTTCTGCGCCTCTGCCACAATATGCTGACAAATAGTCGTCTTGCCCGAAGATTCAGGTCCATAAATCTCAGTGATGCGTCCCCGCGGAATACCGCCTACACCCAAAGCAATATCAAGCGAAAGTGAGCCGGTTGGAATTACCTCCGTGACCAGATGTGTAGCATCACCTAGTTTCATAATCGAACCTTCGCCATAGCGTTTGATAATATCACCAAGGGCTTTATCTAAAACCGTTTGGCGAGCATCATTATTTGCTTGTACATCTTTTTTTCTTTTAGCCATCTTTTTTCTCTCCCGAAAAATATTTCTGCAATCGCGAATTCAGCAATCTAAATTTGGAAATTTGAGTATCGCTATTCTATCATTTATAATGACAACGTGAGTGTAGCACAAATGTTCGATTCGTCAAGAACGCAATAAATAATTTTGATTGTCTATCCCGCAGTGTTTAGCACTTTTCCTACTCCTCCGCAGTCGGAGTCAAATAGGTCATTCCCGGACTTTCGGGAAACCCTGTTTTAAAACCGCCCTCTGGTCCTCGAAAAGTGAAATAGCTCACCTGACCGGGGAAAATTTGAATTTGGTGCGTAAACTCTACATCAAATTCTTCCTCTTCGTAGGTAATTTGAAGCTCATACCAACCAGCGGGGAGATCACTTAAAACAAGATTTTCCTGATAGTAGGAATCACTATTCACCACTTTGGGCCCATAAGTCCGTACGCGGCGGATACGTCCGCTTTCGTAAGAGATTACGCGGATTTGATATTGCCGCAAGAGATCATCGTCATCTGTCATTGCTCTGCCGACTAGCACGCCCCAGCCTTGCGGCGGAGCAATCCATAATTCGGGGTTATAAGTGTGAAAAAAATCATTTTTGCCGAGACGAACTTCAAAATGGAGATGTGGTCCCGTTGTTTGCCCCGTTCTACCGACTAAGCCGAGTTGGTCGCCCGTGTTCACCCATTGCCCGCGTGTTACATCTATTTGGCTCATGTGGGCGTAAACCGTGTAGAGTTTCTCTCCCTGGTAACCAAAATCATGCTCAATTACGACCGCTAAGCCATAAGGGTCATCTTCGTTGGTGCTTACTCCGCTGAAAAACCCCCAATTTGCCCAAACGACTGTCCCGGATCCCGCTGCGTAAATGGGTGTCCCCTCTTCGGCGGGAATATCAATTCCCGTGTGGACAACATCGGCGAAGAAAACACCGCCGTAGCGATAATCTTGCAGGGGCCAATTGGTTTCATCTGCTGCGATTGGGCGGACGAAGTAAAAATGATCGTGCGGAGAAATTGCCCAGGGGACGGGATAAAGCGGAGGTCGCCACTCGGAGATTGGTTCGGCGTTGGGTGTGGGGACGGTGAATCGGAGCGGAGGAAGTTTGGTTGGCGTAGGAAGTTGGGGTTCGCTCTCCTGTGGGCTTGTTTCCGTTGAGACGCTAATCGGTGATGTTGGCATAGGGAGGCTATCTGGCTCGGGCTGGGCGCGGCAAGCCGAAAGTCCAAGTACGAACACGAAGCCGAAGGCTAATCCCAGTTCAAGAAGTTTGCGTGTAGCCAGACTGGTGAGCTGTTTAAATGCGGAGAGGGGACTCATTGAGAAGGTGTTGATGTCGAAACATCGAAAATTGAAATGGGGGTGGCGGTGGGGATGGGTGTGTAGGGCGTGCGCGTGGGATATGGCGTGCTGGACGGGCGTGGCGTAGGCGATGGGGTCGCACTCGGCGGAAGGACGGGGGTGGGGGTGATGAGAATTTCGGGCGGGTAGAGTTCGAGCATCGCTTCGTACCAATTTAAATTATCTTTGCGGACAAATTCGGTAAAACGGGTACCGTGATAGAAATTGCGCCAATTGGAAAGTGCGGGCAGACGTTGCCAGCCGAAATTTTGTGCGAGAGCGGTGAAATCTACCCAATACCCCGCGGGAACAGGGGCAAATTTGCCGCCCTTTTCGTAGTTGGCGGGGTTGAGGTTATAACGCGCGTTCAAATCCCAAATTGGCTCGTGGAGGGGGATGCCCTGCGAGCCATCTTGAGCGAGGGTGTGGAGATAGAGTTTCCAATAAGTTTGTTGCCCGATTTCGTGGCGAACAACAACCATCCAGCCCGCACTGGAGAAAAGGGGATTGAGCGAGAAGGCTCGCCCGGTGTAGAGCCAATCGTTGCCCATGCCGGGATCGAGGGCGGAGGTAATCGGGATAAACGCGTTTTCAAGATTGGCGAGGGCGTCCCAACCGGTGCTATCGGCGGTGGCTTCGCGCAAAGCGAGGAAAGATTCATCTACCGCATCATGGATTTGGGGATATGGAGCTTGCACATCCTCTAAGGAGACAAGGTTTTCGCGTACCGAGAGAGTATCTGGGGCTTTGGTCGCCACTTCCCAAAGGGGGACGGGGGTGAGTGCGGCGGATTTTTGATAATTTTCGGGTAAATCTTTGGGGAGCGGATTAGGTAGCCAGAGTATTCCGCTTAAAGTGCCGGATAAACGCCACGATTGAAGCAAGAGATTTCCTTCGAGGCTATAGGCGGTGAGATAATCGCCTTCAGCGTTTTCGAGCATAGTGAGGAGGCTATCGCCGCGCGCGTTCCATGCTGCCCAATCGCCTTCGCCGATCCATGAAGCGGGGATATTTGCATTTTCCGTTTCCCAGAGATAGATTCCGCTGGGGCGGTCACCAAAGGCGTTGGATGCCCAGACTAATTTGCTCCCGTCTCGTGACCAAAGCGGATGTGCTTCGATCGCGTTGGGCGTTTTACTGATATTTTGGAAACGGCTACTGCCGGCATTATCCAAATCGGCGAGATAGATATCGCTGTCACCGCCGCGCGTGGAGACAAACGCTATTCTGCGCCCGCCCGGCTCCCACGCAGGGGAATGATCGGAGGCGGCATTATTAGTTAAACGAATCGCTTTGGCACTGCTATCACTAATCGGCTGGACGAGGATTTCAAGGCTATCGTCTAGATAGGTTTCGGAGGCGATCCATGCCCCATCGGGTGACCACGAGGGTGCGCCATCGTAAGTTTCGGTATTGGTCAGTCGCGTGGTTTCCCCGCTGGCGATGTCGAGCAGGTATAAATCCCAGTAGCCGCTACGATTGGAGGCAAATGCGATTTTTTCTCCGTCCGGGCTGAGGGCAGGGGAGATGTCATCCCATTCGCCGGAGGTGAGACGGAGCATAGGTTGGTCGATCGGTGAATAGGCAAAAAGATGCGTATGTGCGCCTTCGGCAAGGGCGAGGATGAAGATGCCGGGAAAATCCGAGAAGATGACGGGCGTTGGCAGAATCTCTGCTTCGGGGGCGAAAGGGGTTTGGGTCGCGGGAGCAGGCGTAAACGCGAGCGATTCGGGAGAATCCGCTTTACAGGCAGAAAGAAGCGATAAAAGGAGTAATCCGATTATGCTTAAAATCCGCGTTGTGTATCGCCGATTTCGTTTCACTTTCTAAATTTCACCCTCGGGGATTTCAAATTCAAATTCCCTGCGGTCGGTATCTTCTACGGGAATATCCAGTCGATAAAGTTTTGGGTCTTCTTTGTCTGCGGGTGGATAGAAAAGGCGCATGATGAGTTTATAGTTTCCCTCAAGTCGTGCGGCGCGCAAATGGATGGTGAACTCTTGTTTCCACGCCATCGGCTCGATGATGCTCGTGGAGGCAACTACTTCACCTAGCGGGTCAAGAATGACCATATCGAGATGTGGGCGAACGCGAAAAGGGGTCATTTCAAGGTTGACGCGAAGCCGTTTTGCATCGGCGTAAGGCTCGGCGGTTAGCTTAAGAATTCGTGTTTCTTCAGGGGGTAATTTCTTGATATTCAGTTCTTCGAGATCGGGGAAGAAAAATTCTTTATTAGGGTCGTCTATATTGGAAACTTGGCAAGTTGGGGTCATTTTTTCTCTCTAAAATTTGGATTAATTGGCATGAGCATACCATGAGTTTGCTCGGCTGGTCTACGGGTCTAATTGGTCTAATTTTGCAATTAGATTCACAAAATCTTCGGGATATTCCGCCGTAAAACTAACGCGTTTTTTGGTTGCGGGATGGACGAAACTTATGTTTTTTGCATGTAAAGCGGGGCGTGCGATTAAATCGCTTTCTTCTGCACCGTAGAGTGTATCGCCAACGATGGGGAATCCCAAAGCAGAAAGATGGACGCGTATCTGATGCGTTCTGCCGGTTTTCGGCTGAGCTTCGATCTTGCTGTGGGCTTGCCACCGTTTAAGGAGCTTAAAAGCGGTCACCGAGCGTTTGCCGCGATGACTATCCACCACTGTGCGGTGTTTCCTGCCGACATTAGCATAAAGCGAATGTTGGGCGGTGTACTCCTCCCATTCGGGATAATCTTCGGTGATGGCGTGGTAGCTTTTTTCAATTTCTCTCTGTTCAAATTGCGTATTCAGATGCCGATGTGCCTCCGCTGTCCGCGCAAAAACGATTACACCGCTCGTCACTTTATCGAGCCGATGCACAACCCAAATGCGCCCGAACTTCTTCTCAAGAAGCTGATGCAGATAAATTGCGGATTCATCCCATCCCTCGGTCAGGACAGAAATCCCAGAGGGCTTGTTGAGAATAATAATATGTTTGTCTTTATGAATGATATTTAACATAGCGGTATTATGCCATAGTATAGTGAACCCTATTGTCAGAACTAGTTTTTGAACTGCCGAGAAATCCTGAAGACCTGAAAAAAATAGCCAACTTCTACGGATTCAGCCAGAAACCATCCACTTTAGTTGTGGCGGTGGCGTTGGCATTGCGCCAAGCAGTTATTCCGCGTCTGAAAGAGGCTTCGTTAAATTGATCAGAATCTTCCAAGACAGTCGAGCCGATTAAATTATCATCAAGGAAACAGGATAAAATACCGGCTTCGTGGTCAATTTTCAGGTGGTAGCTATGCCATTCGTTCACTTGGATTTCGGCAGAGGCGTAATAATCTTCCAGAGATGTGTCATTTGCCATGATGTGGGCAGTCCAAAAGCTGGCCACTGCTTCGCCATCCGTTGCTTCGGCACCGCAAAGCCCGTACCAAGCCTCTCCGTTGGGGAAATCGACACTGTACATGATGCTTTGCCCACCATCGCCCTCGTATCCCTTTTCGAGAAATATCCGGGCTTTAATATCTTCAAGATTTTCCAGCCTGACTTCTTCGGGTACACCGACAATCATATCGCAGGTATCCATATCGTAATCAACTTTTTCGTTGCTGACGATCAGTTCCCCGTTTTTCTGCTCAATGAAACAAGCAGGATCGATGTCAGTGTGCCAAATACGCGTATTTAGGTTACCGTCAAACTCGCTATCGTTGAAGTCATCGTATAAAGAGGAAGGCATAGCAGGGTGAGTATTTTTCGCTTTTCGAGTATTGCCACGAAGGAAAATCATTCCTAAGAAGGTTGCAATTGCAACCAATGCGACCGCGCTCACGATGCTGACCACTATTTTTGCTCGCGACGGAGACGGGATTACCGTTGTGCTACTTTGTGCTGAAACAGGCGTGAAATTTGCATCGCTGGGCAATATGGTTTTTTCTTTCACGCTGGCACGCGCTTCCGAAGATAGGAATTGCAAAGTTGTCGCGTTGGCAGAAAAGCTCATAAGCGCGATTGTCTCAGATAGTTTCTCAGCCATCTCTTTGGCAGTCTGATAACGATCTTCTGGTTTTTTCGCTAGGGCTTTGAGAATGATGCGTTGGATTTCATCCGGAACATTGGGATTAACCTCTTTGGGCAAAGGGAGGGGGTCATGAAGATGCGCTAACACAATCGCCATTGGCGTTTCTGCCTGAAAAGGTGGCTGTCCGGTGACCATTTCATAAAGAATAACTCCGGCGGCATAAATATCCGCTCGTTCGTCTACCGCATCGCCTACGCTTTGTTCGGGAGCCATATAGAGCGGAGTTCCCATCACAACGCCGCTGACTGTTAAATCGGAGGAGCCCTCAAGAACTTTGGCGAGACCAAAATCGGTTAGGTAAACACCGCCCTCGTCATCAATCATCACGTTGGCGGGTTTTATATCGCGATGCACAACGCCGTGACGATGTGCGTAGTCTAATCCCGCACAGATTTGGCTCATAATCTCAACAACTTCAGAGAGAGGCAATTGTCCTAAAGATAAAATATCTTGGAGTGTCCCGCCGTCGAGATAGCGCATCGCCATATAAGCCACCCCCTCCTCCTCGCCAAAATCGTAGACGGGGAGGATATTTTTATGCTCCAGTCGCGCGATTGTATGTGCCTCTTGAATGAAGCGTTGGGTAAAACTGGGGTCTTTAGAATGATATTGGGGGAGAACTTTTAGTGCGACATAACGATCCATCGAAGCCTGATAGGCTTTATAAACAGTTGCCATGCCGCCTTTACCAATTTGGGAGATAATTCGATATGCGCCAAGCGTCACACCTTCTTTATTCATTGCCATTTATGGCCTCTTTGTCATTTAAAGTTGTTGACCAGTATACCAAAGATAGGGGATATTGACATTAGATTTTATTTAGAAAACAGGAAATAAAAAACGCTCCATCCCCCCTTTTTAGAGAATGGAGCGTTTACGAGAATAGAGTAAAAAAAATAGTCTCTCCGCGATCGAGAGTGGTTGATTACTTCTCCTTTTTTCCTTTTACGACCATTACAGAGCAGGGTGCATAATGCAAAAGTTTGCGTGAGACACTCCCTAATAACCAGCTCTTGATGGGGCTTAGTCCTCGACCGCCGCTGACAATGAGATCAATTTGGTGGTCTTTAGTGTATTGGATAATCTCCGTTGCGGCATCGCCGCGCAGAAAAATGCTTGTCGCAGTGAGTCCTTGCTCTTGGAGAAGGTTAATGGATTCCTCTGAAATTTTCTTACCAAAAAGCTCTTCTTCTCGCGCTCGCTCCTCGACTTGCTCTTGGAGTTTTTCAATCGGAACCGTATAGGCGACATCAATGCCACTGGGCCAGTACTGAACAAAATCCTCTTCTCTTGGAATTGGCGGCGCAACGTGCAAAACTTCGATTTTCGTTTCTGGCGGAAGAGGAAAGCTACCCATATAGGCAAGCATTTTTTTACTTTCTTCTGAGCCGTCAATGAGCAAGAGTACGCGGTTTAATCCTTTATAAGGTGCGCGAACAACGAGTACAGGTAACTCTGCGTGTTCCGCTACTTGCTGGACAACACCACCCAAAAAGATGCCAAGCGTAGCGCGTAATCCTTTTGCCCCAATGACGATTAGATCATCATTCTGTTTTTCTGCGACTTCGATAATTTTTTCTGCGGGATGTCCCATCACAAGATCGCTTTCAATTTGCATCCCTTGATTGAGAAGAGCCTTTTCTGTAGCTTTGAGCGATTTTTCTAATCCCCAGACCTTATCGGTTTCAGAGGGAGTGAAGACGCGCAATGCCATAATGCGGCTTTGTTTATCTAGTGGTAAATTGCCAATTAATTTAACTGCTGCTTGAGAATGTTCAGAACCATCATCGGCAAGTAGAATGTTCAAGGTGTAGGGATTACGGGTGTTCATCTTAGCCTCCTTTTAGGGATATGAAAACGCCAAGAGTAATTGCACTCTTGGCGTGCGAAAAATTTGTATTTCTTGTATTTGGGAAAAATCTAACACGAATCCTAGCCCCCAGCATCTTCGTTTTTGTGGAGCAGTGAAAATTTTCTTCATTTCTTCCTCCTCGTGCAGATGATTGGTTGCGTTGAAGAGGGTGCGTTGCTTTTTCCTAGTTTTATTCTAGCACGCTGGAAGCCTGAAAACAAATCTTTTCAAAAAGGAGATTAGGAAAAAAGCAATAATTCGTTTAATGCTTTTACGAGCATGTCCACATCTTCTGCCGTGTTGTAACCCTGAATGGAGAGCCGCAAAAAGGATTGTTCACACCATTTTGTGTGAGGAATTTCGATGTGGTATTTATCGTAAAGGTGTTTTTGTAGGAGAACGCCATCTATGTTGTCGGGGAGGGGGATGGCTGCCATTTGTCCCTGCCATGCGGAGGGATGAGGGCAAATTGGCGGCAATCCTGTGAGGGATTGAATCTCAGCTTGGGCAACGCCGAGCAAGTTTCGGCAACGGGTGCGGACTTGTCCCCAATCCTGCTTCCGTTGGTAATCTATCGCGGCGGGGACAGAGAGAAACGCGGCAAGATCGCGCGTCCCCTGCCATTCATGATAATCAATAAACTTCTTCCCGCTTCCAAAACCCGGCTCTGAATCGTATCCCCAACTAATCACGAGCGGATCAAGCCAAGTTTGCACCTCGCGGCGAGCGTAGAGAAAAGCTGCCCCTTTCGGTGCGAGCATCCATTTATGACACGCTCCCGTGTAGATGTCGGCATTCAGCGCAGAGATATCGAGGGGAATTTGACCGGGCGCGTGCGCTCCATCCACAATACAGAGGATGCCCGCCTCGCGGGCGCGGCGGCAAATTTCCTCGGCGGGGAAAATCAGCGCAGTCGGGCTGGTGATATGGCTAAAAAAGATGACGCGTGTTTTGGGCGTGACGTTTGCCCAAAAATTTTCTACAAACTCGGCATGAGTTTTCACAGGCAACGGGACGTGATGCTGAAGATAACGCGCCCCTGCTTTGGTGCAATAATATCGCCAAGTGCGATCCATCGCCCCGTATTCATGGTTGGTGGTCAGGATTTCATCGCCGGGTTGCAAATCGAGATTGCGAACGACCATATTAATAGCGGTGGTCGGGTTGGGGAAGTAGACCAAATCATCTGCATCGCAGTTGAGATATTCCGCCAATTTTTCGCGCGATTCTGCGAGTAAAGGGATGGCGCGTCTCCCCAAAAAATCGACCGGACGCCGCTCTAGTTCGCGCTGCCACTCTTGATAAACGTCAAAAACGGGTTTGGGGCAAGCTCCGAAAGAGCCGTGATTAAGAAAGGTGATTTCCGGGTCGAGGAGAAAATCATTTTTTAGGATATTTGAATTCATTGGAAACTCTAGCGAGCTATGGCATTACCGTTCGCATCCATGCAATGCGATATCCAATCGGTGGGGAAGGGAAAGGCTTGAATCTCGCCACATTCGGGGATACCCTGCCCAATATAGGCGATGACCCAGTTCCCGCCGGAATCTTTGCCCGCAAACCATGCCGCACCCTGCATCTCGCCGACTTTTTTGAGTGAGCCGCGCGCGAGTGTGCCGGTGTTTTCACCCATCGAAAAATCGAGTTCGGCATCTGTCCAGCCGAGTTTTGCTAACAGAGCGAGACGAATGGCTTCTTCATCGGTTAAGGTCGGTTGCGGGGCTGGTGAAGGAGTGGGCGGTATCTGAGTGGCGGGAGCGGATTGGGTCAGAATCGGTGCGGTAGTCAACGCGACCATCGTCCCAAGCGTGTCGGTATTTACTTCGGGTGTGGGGGAATTGCTGGTGAGGCTACAAGCCAGCGTAAAAATGAATATAGAGATTAGGGGAAATATCTTTTTCATGTGATTCTCCTTGTAGAAAATATGAGAAGATGAATCAATTTTACCCCTGTTTAATAAAAAACTCCGAAGCCTTTAAAACTTCGGAGGACTGGCTTATCTGTTTTTTTAGACTGTTTTAAATTTTCGGTTGTATTCTCTTCTTTGCTAAAATATTACTGCAAATTTTCAAGGTCAGCTAAATTTTGCAACCTGTTCGAGGCTTTTTCTCGTTAGTCAAAAGTCCAAGTCGTTGAGTAATTGAAAGAATTCTTTGTAATCGGGGTTGAGAATCATAATTCCACGCATGAAATTCAAGACGAATTTTTTCTGGTGTTTCCTAACGCTTGGCAGGTGGCTGGTTTTGCCAAAACGAAAAATCTGTTTTTTGATTTTTCAATTTAATTTTAGCGTATCTCTTTTCAATACTGCGTTGTTTTTCCATAAAGTTATTATAGTATTTTTCGCTTT
>JAOZOM010000114.1 GCA_029933275.1 Anaerolineales bacterium
CTTGAAAGACGTGCATCTCACCCGTAGCGATTTCAAGAGCAACTACGCCTGCTACGCCTTCTTCTGTTTTGATAATATCCATAACTTGGAATTCATCATAGAAGGTGACGTTATTCTTGATACTTTGCTGATAGAGTGTTTGCAGGATCATGTGACCGGTGCGGTCAGCAGCGTAACAGGCGCGCATGACGGGCATATTGGTATTTTTATTCATATGACCGCCGAAAGGACGTTGAGCAATCTTTCCTTCGGAGGTACGGCTAAAGGGCAATCCCATATGTTCTAATTCGTAAACAATTTCGGGGGCTTCTTCGCACATAAATTCGATTGCGTCTTGGTCACCGATATAATCTGCGCCTTTGACGGTATCGTAAGTATGCCATTCAGGGTGGTCTTCTTCGTGGTTACCAAGTGCGGCACCGATACCACCTTGTGCGGCTCCGGTATGAGAGCGTGCGGGATAAAGTTTAGAGATTACAGCCGTTGAAGCGGATTTGGATGCGTAAAGTCCCGCCATGAGACCTGCACCACCTGCACCGACTACGACGACTTCAAATTGATGAGTTTTCATAGTATCACTCCTTTATGAAGCCAAGACAACATAGACGGCTACAAGCGAGATGAAGAGCCAAAGGAAAAAGATAAAACCGCGCCAAACCTGTCGCCACCAGCTACTACCCATATAATCTTCTACAACGGAGCGAAGACCATTGATTCCGTGCGTGATACCGAAGAAGAGGGCGGTAAATTCCATGATCTGCCAATAGGGATTGATGAAGCCGTCGAGATTGATAATATCGCTACTAAAAACATGGCTTGGGTTTTGGAAGAATGTCCAGCGGATGAGGGTGTTGAGGTCTGTTTGAGTGCGTGCGCCCATGATGAGGGCGGCGGTTAAGCCCGTTAGCCCAAGAGCATAAAGGGATAGGGCGGAAAGGCGCATGAAGAGCCACATGATATAGTCGAGGCTAAACCCCCGTTTTGCTACTTTTCGTGAAATCATATTCATCTCCTTCTAAGCCCCCAGCGTGCTTTTGAGAACAACGAAAAGCACGAGACCGTAAATAGGAATAAAAACGAGCCATTCCAACCAGATGGCTTCACGCTGGTATTCGAGCAGAGCAGGCACAAGGTCAAGTATGGTAATTCGTAGCCCATTAATCGCATGGAAGATGACGAGGAAGAATAGGGCTAATTGAAAAATCCAATTTTCGTAGATGGTGTTAATCCAAATCCCAACGTCACTGCCAAATTGTTGTGTAAGGAAACCGGCTGAGATATGAAGTCCTACAAATAGCACCATAGTTAAACCGCTGGTGCGATGTAGAATCCACGCCCACATGGGACCGCCTCCTTTGTATTTTAGTCCCGTAAAGAAACTAACATTTCGTTTTAGAGCCATTTGCGCCTCCTGATAGGGAATGTTCCAGAGATAAAAACTTCTTAAACTGTACTTAAAAAAGAACTCTTTCATTATCCCATTCTGCCTTAATCGCAGAAAGTGACAATGTACATAGATATTTGGTTTCAGACTTCCTCTAATAAAAAAGGGGGCAAACTGTATAATCAATCTGGATATGATGATTTTTTCTCAAGATGTAATCTCAAGAATATCTAATTTTGTTTTTTATTAAAAAGCACGCCTATGTTTAAGGAGGTATAGATGGCAAGTAATCGCATAAGTCGGCGAGATTTTGTCAAGGTTACCACAGCTGCTCTAGGTTCAATCATGACTGTTGCGATGGGGATTCCAGTGATTGGTTATTTGATTGATCCTGCGCTCAAGACAGAATCCGGAGAGGCTTGGATTCCGCTGGGACCATTGGAGAATTTTCCGATTGGTACGCCAACCCCATTTTCGTTTACTCGCTCTAATATCAACGGTTGGGAAAAAACGGTTAATAGCTACGGTGGTTTTGTGATTCGCGAATCTGACACTGACCTTGTCGTATTATCTAGTGTTTGCACGCATCTCGGGTGTACAGTTTACTGGCTTGAAGATAAGCAGCAATATGAATGTCCCTGCCACGGTGCTCATTTTACAGCCGAAGGCGAGGTAATAGATGGTCCTCCTCCTCGTCCTCTTGATGAATTTGAATACAGGATCGAAGGCGATGCCCTCTCTATCCTCTTTAAGAAAGGGTAAGCACTATGTGGAAAAAAATCTACATTTGGCTGGACGAACGTCTTGGCTTTGACGATATGTATAAAATGCTTCTTGATCGTCCTGAGCCGCACGGGAATTGGTGGAACACGCTTGGAAGTGCAAGCTTGTTCCTATTTATTATGCAGGGTGTCACCGGAATATTTCTTACCGTTTACTATACCCCCTCCCCCGATCATGCCTATGATAGCGTTCAATATATTATGAATGGGGTTGCCTTTGGTTGGCTGATTCGTGGTATTCATCATTGGGGTGCGACCTTAATGGTTTTGGTTGTCTTTATTCACATGCTCCGAGTCTTTTTCTCGGCATCTTATAAATATCCGCGCGAACTCACTTGGATGGTCGGTAGCCTCCTCTTCCTGCTGACCTTAGGGATGGGATTCACTGGTTATTTATTGCCATTCAACCAACGAGCCTATTGGGCAACTGTGGTCGGGACAAATATCGGCGGTGTTGTGCCGGGTGTAGGACCTTTCATTTTGAAAGCCCTCCGCGGGGGAACAGATGTGAGTGCACTCACTCTCTCGCGTTTCTTCTCTATCCATATTTGGATGTTGCCTGCCACGTTGGCTGGCTCAATAGGTCTTCACCTTTATTTGATTATGCGTCATGGTGAGTCCGCACATCCCACTCTGGATGATTAAGGAGCAACTCCGATGAATGATGAAACTAAGAAAAAAATAAAAGAAAAATACGAAGCTGCTTTACAAAAAGGCGAACGCTTCTGGCCCGATAGTATCTACAAAGACCTTTTGGTCTCTTTTGCCCTTTTTATTCTATTGATTGGGTTGGCAAGCTTCATTGGTGTTCACCCCGAACCAAAAGTTGACCTCACTGACACAAGTTATATTCCCCGTCCTGAATGGTATTTCCTCTTCCTCTTCGAGTTTTTAAAATACTTCCCAGGCAATCTGGAATGGGTTGGTGCAGCGGTTATTCCCGGAATCTTGGTAGTGGCTTTAATCTTTTTGCCACTGTATGATAAGAACCCTTCGCGCCACTATTCTAAAAGAAAATTTGCGGTTGGGCTAATGAGCTTTATTGTAGTTGGGATGGTGTTTTTAACCATCAAAGCAACGTTAACTACGCCGCCGCAAGAAGAATCTCTCGTTGCGAACAGCATTGCAGAGAAAATGAGTTTGGGACAAGATTTATATTCCATTCAGTGTGTGGAGTGTCATGGTCCCGATGGATATGGGGGTGAGGTCGTTGGCGTTGAAGGGCTTGAAGGAACAATTATCAAGCCGATTAACAGCCAAGATGAGATGTATACCCGTAATGATGACAGTTTGATGTCTATCATTTCTTACGGACAGCCGAACTTAGGAATGGTTCCTTTTGGCGGTGCTTACGGCGGAGAGTTATCTTCGAGTGAGATTGAATATATCGTAACCTTCATGCGCTACACTTGGGATGACCGTGCCGAAGTTCCTGCGGATGCCGTTACTTCTGCTATCCCCGCTTTGGCTGAGGGCGAAGTCCCCTCCTATGAAGTACATATTTCTGCATTGGTTAAACGTCAATGTCTTTCTTGTCACCGTGAAGGGAAAGAAAATAACAATTATCTAATGGATACCTATGCAGGCATTTTGAGCGGAGGGAACAGTGCACCCAATGTCGTTGCTGGTGATATGAACAGCAACTTGCTTCAACTTATTCAAGGTCATGAGCTAACGAGTTCCGATGGAACTTTAATCCACGTCATGCCGCCGAATGGGAAGCCTATTAAAGATGAATATATTGATATGTTTATCCGCTGGGTTGAAGCAGGGATGCCGGAAACTGCCGCTGAAGCGACTGCATTATCTGGAGAGTAAAAAGAGCTAGAAATTGGTTTTTCTTAATAAATAGAAAGCCCTCGCCGTGACGTTAAATAATCACTGCGAGGGCTTTTTTGTGTTGAGGGGAGGCTAATTACCGAATCGCCTTCTTAATGTGTTTCTGTAATTTTTGAAATTGTGCGGGGTTTTTCTGGGTTATATCCTTTCGCCAAGGTCAAATAATAAGCAAATAATTGAGCGGGGATAATGCTAATCAGCGGCGTTAACCATTCGGGGATGTTTTCGGGGATGGGAATAGCAACTTCCGCCAATTCTAATGCGGCTAGGGAGTTTGAGATTACCACTAACTCGGCTAATAAATTGTTTTTGAGATGCTTGAGCATATTTTGCATAGAATCAAACACTTTTCCCTTTGGCGAAATCGCAAAGATAGGGAATCCACTCTCAACTATCGCAACAGGTCCATGTTTGAAATCTGCCGATGAATAAGGCTCTGCCGTGATATAAGTCAGCTCTTTGAGTTTCAACGCCCATTCAAAAGCGGTTGCATAATTATAGCCGCGTCCTAAAACGACAGCTTGTTGCATATACCGATAGCGTTGTGCGGCTTGCGCTATTTTGGAGTCTTGATTTAGCACACTGCTCGCCCATTTTGAAGCCTGCGCCAATTCATCCCAGCGTGCTTCCTCGCCAGACATTGCCGCGGATAGCATTGCAATTGCCATTAATTCGGTGGTGTAGGTTTTGGTCGCCGCGACCGCTTTTTCATCACCGGCTTGGATATCGAGAATAAAATCAGCTTTTTTGGCTAAAGGGGAAGCGGAATTATTGGTAATTGCCAACGTCAGATTTCCCTGACGCTTGCCTTCTTCTAAAACGCTGACAATATCCGGCGATTGTCCCGATTGAGAAATGCCAACCACGAGCGCATTTTTAATTTTGGGCGGTTGCTGATAATAAGTAAAGAGAGAGGGAGTTGCCAACGCCATCGGGAGTTTATTTTTTGCGCCCCAAAGATAATTAGCATAGCGACCGGCATTATCGGAGGTGCCGCGTGCCGCGAGAAAGACGAATTGCGGGTCGTGCGCGTGAATGGCTTGCGCGATGTCCTCCACCTTTTTCCTCTGCGTGGAGAGGAGATCGGCTAAACGGGCGGGTTGTTCAAAAATTTCAGAATGAAGACTCATGCTCTTCCTCAATCCCCAACCATGCCAAAAATTCGATATTCCCCTTCGGACCCTGAATCGGCGAGCGGATTAAGCCGCGGTTGGAGAATCCTTGTTCCTCGGCAAATCCTAAAATCTCTTTTAGCACGCGTTTGTGGATTTTGGGATCTCGAATCACGCCCTTCCCCGCGTTTGCTTCTTCGCGGGTTGCTTCAAATTGGGGTTTGATGAGAGCGATGACGCTCCCCTTCTCGTCCAGCCAATCTTTGACCACAGGCAATAAAATTTTGAGTGAAATAAAAGATGCGTCTATCACGGTCAAATTAACCCTTTCGGGCAATTTCTCAACAAAGCGTGCGTTGGTTTTTTCCATCACCACCACGCGGGGATCGTTTCTCAGTTTCCAAGCCAAAATACCGTGACCGACATCAATCGCGTAGACTTTGGCGGCACCGTGCTGGAGTAGGCAATCGGTGAATCCGCCGGTGGAGGCTCCAGCGTCCGCACAAACGAGATTCTGCACGTTAACAGAAAATGCGTCCAACGCGCCAGCAAGTTTATCTCCGCCGCGCGAGACGTAGCGTTTTCCCGCATCCACGCTGAGAGACGCGTTATCCCGTATTTTTAGCGAGGGCGCAACCGCGAGCTGCCCATCCACGCGCACTTTTCCCGCAATCACAAGACGTTGCGCCAAATCTTGCGTTTCGGCAAAACCTTGCTCAACAAGAGAAATATCCAAACGAGTTTTTGACATAGTGCTATTGTATATCAAATACTGAAAACTCTGTAAAAGTCTTAAAATGTGAAAAACGACCTATTTTCACCGCGAA
>JAOZOM010000115.1 GCA_029933275.1 Anaerolineales bacterium
CATAAAATAGTAAAACGGTTATCATGATTTTTTAAAATCAAGTCGGTTTGGCGGGCGTGTTCATTAATAATTCGTCCTGTTTTTGCTGAAGCAAAATGTAAAAGGAGTTCTTTTTCTACGCCTTTAATATTCCCTTCTGGTATTTTATTCCCTTGCGTGAGTTGAAAGACTAAGACGGATAAAGGGCGGTTATATCTGCGGCTACGAGTAATCTCAGTGTTGATATTATCAGTTGCTCTTTGCAAATCTAATGTGCGATTGGGGTAAATTTCATCAGCCATATCGTCAAGCAAAACGTTGATTTGGTTGATATACTGCCCAACATTATAAGAAAGAGCCGCTGCAATTTCAATTAACAAAAACTGCACACTTAATTCTTGCATTGTTCGCTTGTCGGGTAAAAACTGCCAATAAAAAAACCAAACAGCGAGGTAAATGAGTAACCAAATTCCTATATAAGCGTAGAAAGAAATCCCCAGCCGCGACACGCCCCATACGCCGATCAATGTGGCGATAGTCAGCATTACAAAAAAGGCAGCCTGGAAATTAAGGATGTTTTTTTCAAAATACTCTACTTGGGCAATACTTAAAACTGTCGCAAAAAATGACAATAATAAAAACACAGAATCTCTTAAGTTTTTCATCCCTCAGCCTCATTGTATAAGTTTTCTGAAACAAGATGTTAAGTTGATTGTTAAAATTGCAGCAAAGGATATCAGGTACCCTTTTTATTTTCATAGCTATTTATTGTGCAAGGTATGATGTGTCTAAATCTATCTGACAAGCCCTTTTCTCATCTTTGATGATGTCGGTTTGGGTATGCAAAAAATGGAGAAATTGTTGTATCGTGTCAAAAAAATGATCAAGCACTCATATTAACTTCCAAAGAGCTTAACCTTGCAATTTTGTAAGGTTGGGCTTATTGTAAATGCTAAGAGGCAGAAATGCAACACCCCGCAGTTCCTATAGCCTAGAATTTTATAAATCTCTGAGGTGTTGGTGCGTAAATAATGGATAAAAGTGGTAAAAACGTTCATTCTTGAATGATACAAAAAAACACGCTTTTAGTAACCGTCTAAAAACTGGTATCACGGTAGTTAAACGTGGTAAAAATATTTTGCCAAAACAAGATGATTTGAGTCTTGAAATATCTGGCAAGCACTTTAAACTATCACTTTTTCAACGCGAAAAGCGCGAAAAATACGATTTTTTTAAGTTTTTTTCGCGACATTCGCTAAATTCGCGCAATTCGTGTTAAAAATTTTAAGACTTTGCATCTCTAAATCAGTCCCCACGTTTATGTGCCGTAATACCTAAAAACTACTTCCCGGAAAGTACACCACAAAGCCACAGAGTACACAAAGTTTTTCTCTGTGGTCACAAAGAATTTCTCCGTGCTCTTTGTGACTTTGTGGTAAAAAAATAAGGAACTTATTTATGGATGCTTATTTAGCTAAAGCGATTTATAGGATGTTTGTAATTATGATGCGGTATATAGGAAAACGAGATTTTCTTAATCCAAAAATGTGATGTCGTTTACAGGAAGCACAATGAGTCCAAGCACGGACTCGATTTTAAAAATTTACCGTAAATGAACGAGAGATTGTTTTTACCCCATTCATTGGTGGTGAATTATAACTGTATTTTTCTTCATAACATCAGGTATAATCTTGCTTGTCTAAACTACCCTATTGAAAGGAAATTTAAATGAAAATCGTAACTGATTGTGCGGCAGACCTTTCCGCGAAAGAGCGTGAAGCTTTCGGCATTACCGAAGCTCCGCTCTATATTCAATTCCCAGAAGGTGAGATTGATGCCTCCGAAATCCCGCCTGATGATTTTTATAATCGCCTCGAAGCGATGCGTCCTGAAATTCCCACTACGGCGCAACCCTCTAGTGGACTTTTTGCCGAGTTATACCAAAAACTGACGGCAGGCAAAGAGCAAATTCTTTCTATACACCTTTCTTCCGGCTTGAGCGGTACGCTTAACTCTGCGATAACGGGCGCAGCGCAGTTGAAAGAAAAATTCGTCTCCACCGTAGATAGTATGACCCTCTCCGGCGGATTGCGTTTTCAGGTTTTGGCTGCTGCGAAAGCGGCACAGTTGGGATGGAGCATGTCCACGATTCAAGAACGTTTGGACGCAATCCGTGCGAAAACGGAAGTCATCTATACCCTTGAAACGCTCGAGTATTTGGCTCGCGGCGGACGAATTGGCAGAGTCCAGGCGTTGGCTGGGTCGGTGCTGAAGATTAAACCGATTATCCGCGTAGACCATGCTGACGGAAAATACACGACTGTTGGCAAAGGGCGGACGATTAAGAAAAATATCGCTTCGATGGTGAGCCATATTTCTGATTTATATGGCGATACCCCTCTCTGGGCAACAGTGCTACACGGACGCTTTGAAAAAGGCGCGGAGATGATGAGAACCTCTATACAAGAGGGTTTGAACATCAAAAAATTGGAGACCACGCGCATCTCGCCGGTTTTGGGTGTGCACACGGGACCCGGTATTGTTGGGGCAGCGATATTGCCGATGGCGTTGGTCGAAGACTTGTTTTAGGTTTTTCTCTAACGCATAAACGCCCTTGTGTGAGTTTTTATCTCGCACAAGGGCGTTTTTTATTATTCGCCAAGTCTGCAAATTTTTACTCTTCCATTACTCCGTAAATAGATTTGTAGATATTATAAGTTTCGTAAATCGCCTTCACGTACTCCCGTGTTTCCGAGAAGCGGATGCTTTCCAGCATGAGATCTGGGTCGCCATTGCCGAGGCTTTGCCATTCGATCGCATTACGGGGACCGCCGTTATAGGCGGCGAGAGTTGCATAGAGATCATCATCAAAGAGGCTATAGTTGGAGGCAAGATACCACGTCCCAAATTTGATGCTGATGAGCGGACGGTAAAGGTCATCCGCGGTATATTCGACCGGGTAGCCGTGTATATTGGCGATATTCTTGCCTGTTGCAGGGATAATTTGCATCAAGCCGCGTGCATCTGCCGCGGAAAGGATGAATTTCTCGAAGAGGCTTTCTTGACGCATCACGCTATAAATGAGAAGCGGATGAAAACCATTCGCCTCTGCGATCGGGTCTACAAGGTCGCTATAATACCGTCCGTAGCGGATATGGTTGAAATAGGCGGGCGCATGTAGCGATTGGGCGTGGCTTTCCATTCCTGCCAATTCCAAAACCTGACGTGCGGCGAAAATTGCGGGGCGATATAAACCCATCCCAAGCATATAATTCGCGAGACGGAAGCTATCTACCGCGCTTTCGCTAACATCCATGCGGAGACTTTCAAATTCGAGACGGGCTTCGTTGTAGAGACCGAGTTCCCAGAATTCACGTCCACGCTGGAGACGGAGGTCGTTCTGGAGTTGCCCTAATGATTTTAAATCGGTATCCGCGGGGAGGTCGAAGGTGATTCGGAGCCAGGCGGCTGCCTCAGCAAGCTCTGTAGCAGAATCGGTTTCAGTTTGATAGATGTTGGGGAAAGCGAACGCTTCCGTCCCTTCCAGAAGCTCACGAGCGCGCTCAGAATAATATCCCGCAGGGTCAGCAGATTGCGCCTGCTGCCAAGCATCCTGTGCGGCTTTCCTCTCATTTAATTGGCTTTGGGTTTTGCCTATCCAAAAATAGGCTCTCGCTTGCCCTTCTGCATCCATTGCGAGAATTAAATCGCGTTGAAAAAGTGTTACAGCTTGCGTGTAGTCGCTAAGACGATATGAAGTAGTTCCCGCTAAAAAAAGTGCTTCAGGGGTCAGGTTGTTTCCGGGATATTCTTCCGCAAGGCGTAGCCAAAGCGCAATCGCTTCTTCGGGATCATCTTTGCTCTCCATCAGGCGGGCAGCGCGCATCAAAAAATCGGCGGCATCGGGATGACCGGGGGCAGTATGCACAAAATCGAGCAGAGTTTTCTTGCCTGCTTCGAGGTCTTTTAGGTCGTGCCATTGGGTATAAGATTTTTCTGCCCAAGCATCTGACCAATGAGGGTTATTGGGGAATTTTTCAATGAAATCTTCCCACGCGGCAACCTCATCTTCGTAGCGTTTCAGCGCGTAAAGCGTTTTAGCACGGTAATATTCCGCCGTGCCATCGCTTTCGGGATTTTCGGCGATATAGCGATCGAGTGCAACGAGTGCAACATCATATTGCTCCGCGGCATAATCTGTGATGCCGCGGCTGAGATCGTTGACGGAGATTTTCGCTTCGACCAACTCGAAAAGCGAGATATAGGCATAATACGCGAGCGGGTAATTTTCTACCGCGTGCAGATAGTTGGCGTAGCCCTCTTCTTTTTCATCCAACATCAGGTGTGCGTATCCGGCGAAATAATCCATTTCTGCTTTGATGAAGTCGTTTTGCGTGCGCTGGGATATGGATTCATAATCTGCTAGCGCACCGGCGTAATCACCTATCGCGGCTTTGCTCGTTGCGATCTTGACCTCGAGGTTGATTCCGTCGTTTAGGCTGGGGGCGAGGAGAGCAGCTTGATACGCGTTAAGCGCGCTAACGTAATTTCCTGCTTCGACAAAAACATCACCGCGCACCTCTTCAACATAATTTTCCAAAAGCCCGGGACGTAATTCGAGATACTTTGCATACGAGTCCACTGCGGCTTGCTGACGGTTGATTTTATAATTCGCTTTTCCGGCGATAAAATACGCATAAGCCAAAAAAGGCGAATCGGGATATTCGGTTTCGAGTTCTTGTACAAAAGCGAGAGCGTCGTAATCGTTCCCATCTTCGTAGCTGACACGAATTAGCCCCCAAAGCGCCGCGGCGCGCACCTCTGCATCGGTAGATGTTTTGATGACAACTTGGTATTCAGCGCGAGCGAGATCGAAATCGCCGTTAGCGAGAGCTTGTTCCCCCGAATTAGCGCGCTCCAGCGGAATCATGGTCGGGACTGGCGATGAGGTGATTGTGGCGGTTGGGGAGGGAGTGAGACTTGGCGTAGATGTAAGGCTAGGGGTAGCAGTTGCGCCGAGTAGAGGGTTTGGATTAAGGTTACACGCGCTTAATAGGGCGATAATCCATAATCCCAAGAGAAGTTTTTTGAAATCCATAGCCTTTCTTATAATGGGAAACAGCGGGGATGTCAATTGCTCTATGGCGTATTATGTATCCCGTAATATTACGGGATACATAATACGAGAAAATTTCTTTAGTATTGTGCCGAGAATGCATTGATGGGTGTTTGCAGAAAAACGCAAGGGCGATTTATCGTCCTTTAGCCTTGAGCCTGTTGGGTTTGCCCACAGGGGGAAGCTATCCGTTAATATAGTGCGTTAGCTGGTCTATCATAAACTTCTGTTCCTCGATTTGAGCTTTTACAAGATCGCCGATGGAAATCACGCCGAGTATTTTTTTATCTTCCGTCACGGGGAGATGGCGGATGTGTTTGCCCGACATTAATGCCATCCCTTCGTCAATCGTCTCCTCTGGCGTAATGCAAACCACGCGTGAAACCATGATTTTGCTCACAGGCGTCTTTTGGGAGGTAAGACCGCGTAAAATGCCTTTGCGGGCATAATCTCGTTCAGAGATAATGCCGACCAACGCATCGTCTTTTGTGACGACCACCGCCCCGATATTTTTCTCTGCCATGAGCTTTAGGGCATCGAAAACGGTAGCATCCGGGCTAATTGTCCAGACCTGATTCCCTTTTGACTTGAGCAATTGTCCAATCTTTTTCATGACGCTCCTCCTGATTAGATGAATTTTGTGTGAATCGATAGATATAGTATAGCACGCCGAGATATTAAATACATGTCAGAAAAAAAACTATAAACCTTTCTCTGATATAATTTAGTCACGTTAAAAACGCATAAAAAAAATAAAAAAGAGGCAATGATGCAGAAAAACTTAACCATTAAAGAAATAGACGAAGTTGTCGCCGCAATTCTTTCTAAAGTAGAAAC
>JAOZOM010000407.1 GCA_029933275.1 Anaerolineales bacterium
ATATGGTCGCCACCATTACCCCCACGCCCACCACCACGCCGGCACCAGTTTATGATGATTAGTAGAGCAGTAAATCAGAAATCAGTAGAGCAGTAAATCAGTAGACCAGTAGACCAGTAGACCAGTAGACTAGTAGACCAGTGAGACCAATATGACTATATATGATATTTCTCTTCCCATTTCTCCAAATCTTCCCGTTTGGGAAGGCGACCCCAAAGTTGAACTTGAATTAATTCTTTCGATGGATGAAGGTGCAGATGCAAACGTCTCGCGTTTTGCGGCAGGCGTGCATCTGGGGACTCACGTGGATGCGCCGCATCATTTCCTTAACGATGGGCGTACCGTTGAAAATCTTTCATTGGAAGTGTTGACAGGCGCGACATACGTGCTTCATCTTGCTGAGGGGGTGGACGCGGTGGATTCGGCGATACTCACCGATTCGTTCATTCCCCCCAACACCTCGCGTTTGCTCCTGCGGACGCGCAACTCCCAGCAGTGGACGCAAAAATCCCCCAAATTCATCCGTGACTTCGTAGCCATCACCCCCGATGGCGCAGAATGGTTGGTAGAAAACAACATAAAACTCATCGGCGTAGACTATCTCTCTGTTGCCGAATTTGATAATTCCATCCCTACGCATCAGATTCTTTTACGCGCGGGAATTGTGGTCATAGAAGGCTGCGATTTAAGCCAAGTCCCGCAGGGGGAATATGAGCTTTATTGTTTGCCTTTGAAATTAGTTGGGGCGGAGGGTGCGCCAGCTAGGGCGATTCTTGTTGGAAAACAGAAAGTAAAAAGTAAAAAGTTGAAAGTTTTAAAGAGGTGATTTTTTATGGACGATAGAACAATAGCTATATGGGGATTTGTTTTAGGTTCAATAGGAACGATAGTTTCTATTGTTCTTGCTATCAATGAGCTTTCAAAAAAGAAGCGGGCGATACGAGTTACGTATAAGATTGGGAAAGTAGATGGAATAGGCCATCAGGCTATTTTTGTCAAAGCTTTGAATAATGGTCCTCGACCTATTGAAATTGTTGATATTGGTTTTTCTACAAAAAACAAATCTTTTGTTGGTTCAGATAAAGCTTATAGAGCGATTATCCTTCCCCAAAAACTTGAGTTTGGAGAGAGCATAACTGCGATATTTTTATTTGCTACTATTTCAACAGAGGTATACCTCCATAACGACAGTATAAAAAAAGTGATTGTTATCGACGGTGAAGATAAAAAACATAAAAAGTCTTTTCCTCTTAGCGAGAACGATTATGTAAAATTAATTGACTAAAGCAAGGAAGTCGAAACCGTCCAACCTTTCAACCTTCAACATTCAAACTGCTCTTCTGCACTTGATTTTCATAATCAATCTTTGGATAATTATCGAAATCAGCAAGATTTTCGTAATTGGTCACACTCCCCCCTTAAAATAATACCGCTCCCGCCGCCGTCCTCGGCGGCGGTCTTCTCATAAACCGCCGCTGGGGACAGCGGCTAGAGCGGAGGGGG
>JAOZOM010000408.1 GCA_029933275.1 Anaerolineales bacterium
TAAATTTCAGATTTCAGCCCTCAGGGTTCAGCATAAGGCTAAACTCTGGGGGTTGGTTTTTTAAGATAATGATAAAATAAACCCCATGAAACGTCTTTTCTGGGTCGTGGTGTTACTCAGCCTCACCGCCTGTGCTTCCCCCGAATTCCCGCAAACCATCAAAATTATTGATGGTGAAAATATAATTTTGCAATCAAGCGATTCGCGCGTCCCTGTAGAAATTTTACACGAATCGGGCATCTCTCTTAACCCCGCCGACCGCGTTTTACTCAACGGTCAATTTACCGACCCCAATACGCCGCTAGATTGCGAATCCTGCATCCTGCAAGTTCGCCGTGCGGTGAAAATAACATTAATTACGGAGGATCGGGAGGAGGAAATCGTCACCGCCGCGTTCACAGTTGGGGATGTTCTCTCAGAGCTGGGGATTCAACTCTACGCGGCGGATTCACTCGATCCGCCCGTGGGGAGGGCTGTTACTGACCAACTGACTATTTTCTATCACCCCGCGCGAGAGCTTGCCATCCGCGTCGATGGGCAGATTCTCCACATCCGCTCCTCGGCAGAGACCGTTGGCGAGGCTCTGCTCGAGGGCGGCATCCCGTTGGTTGGTCTGGACGCAAGCCAACCATCCACGCGCGAACCCCTGCCCGCAGACGGGCAAATCCGCATTATCCGCATTGTCGAAAAAATCGAGATGACGCAGAAAAGCATCCCCTTCGAGGTTGAATATCTGGCATCGAACGATGTCGAAATTGACCAAGAAGAAATTATCACGCCGGGGGTCTTGGGGTTAATCGTTAGCCGCACTCGCGTCCGCTACGAAGACGGGATTGAAGTTTCTCGTGAAGTTGAGGGCGAAAAAACCCTGCGCCAGCCTAGTACGCAGGTGGTAGCTTACGGGACAAAATATGTCATCCATACTGTCACGGTAGATGGAAAAACGATTCAGTATTGGCGCGCGATTCCCGTTTATGCGACCTCTTATTCTCCCTGCGCCGCCGGGGAACCTTGTTATCCGAATACTTCGAGCGGAAAAAGGGTGCAACGCGGCGTAATTGCGGTAATCAGAAGTTGGTATTATGAGATGAAGGGGCAAGCGGTTTATATCCCCGGTTATGGCTATGCAACTATAGAGGATGTTGGCGGCGGCATTCCGGGCAAAGATTGGATCGATTTAGGCTACAGCGATGCCGATTATCAGCCCTGGCATCAATGGGTGACGATGTATTTTTTGCCGTAATGGTTTTGCGGCTGCGATTCTTTTAATTAGCCCCTCGTAGTGACGACCTTAATCGCTATGGCTCTTTAGGATTTCTCGGTAGCTTTGAGAAAAAATCCACGAAGTCACACAAAGTTACACGAAAAAAAAGAAAAAACTGAGAAATCTGTGGTTAAAATTAAAATTTTAGCATTACCCTACCGCGAGGTCTGAAAAATCCGTCGTTATTCATCTAATTTACAAAAAACTAACAGATAAATGCTTATGATAACT
>JAOZOM010000116.1 GCA_029933275.1 Anaerolineales bacterium
TCCAAAAAGAGCATTCCCGGCTCCCCGTTATGGTGTGCCTGTTGGACAATTTTATCGAAGAGCGCGCGTGCCTTGACCTTTTTATAGGTCCGAATCGGGATGCCCTCCGCCTCAGCTTGCTCTAAAGTCCCCTTAAAACTGCGGTATTTCGATGAAAGTACATCGGGGAAGCGTAAAGCCCATTCTTCGTCATTTTCGACCGCTTGCATGAAGGCATCTGTAATCCCAACCGAGATATTGAAATTGGTAATATGATTCTCGTTCGTTTTGCAAGTAATAAAATCTTCGATATCCGGATGATCAATGCGGAGAACGCCCATATTTGCGCCGCGCCTTGTTCCGCCCTGAGCTATCTCTCCAAAAGCGTGATCGTAAACGCGCAAAAAGCCGATGGGACCGGTCGCCTGTCCAGCAGAGGAGTTGACCAGCGTCCCTTTCGGGCGCAAACGCGAGAAGGAGAATCCGTTTCCGCCGCCCGTCTGTTGAATGAGGGCTGCATCGCGTAGCGATTGGAATATACCGGCTGCATCTTTCCCCATATCATCATTGACAGGTAGCACAAAACAAGCTGCTAGTTGTCCCAGCGGCGTCCCCGCGCCGGTAAAGGTGGGAGAATTGGGGAAAAACTTCTTGCTTGATAAGAGATGATAAAACTCACGAGCGCGTTCAACGACATCCCCGCCCCATTTCTCTTCGGCTTTGGCAACGTGATAAGAAACGCGCCAGAACATTTCATCAATTGTTTCGATCGGTTTTCCATCTTCGCCGCGCCGCAAATAGCGGCGTTCAAGAACCTGTTTGGAATTATCTGTTAATTCGATGCTGGGTAAATCATCGGGAATTGGCAAAGTAGGCAATAATCCTTTTTTTTCAACAGAAGCAATTTTCTTGGACATGAACACTTTCTCCTAATAAAATCGGTAAAAATCAATGAGGGCTTCGCAGGTTTTCCCCCAAAATATAGTGGCAAGGAAAATTATGCTAAAAGGCGGTCTATTTCCGCTCGCAGGACGTGGAGGTTATCCATTTCTAAATAGACGATGGCATAACGCATATAAGCAACCTGATCGAGTTCTTTTAACCCCTCCATCACTTTATCGCCAATGACGCGAGAAGATACTTCTGGTTTCCCCATTTTCTGAAGCTCGGTTTCGACTTGACCAACCAAGCGATCAATCTCAGTTGCAGAAACGGGACGTTTGGCACAAGAAATGCCAATGCCGCGCTTAAGTTTTTCACGATTGAACTCTTCACGAGATTTATCCTGCTTGACAATGCGCGGCGTAGCTAAGATGGGACGCTCATAGCTACTAAAACGCTGTCCGCAACTGAGACATTCGCGACGGCGGCGGATATTTCCTTGACTGTCGTGAGAAGTATCCACAACTTTTGATGATTTATATTGACAATATGGGCAGCGCATAAGAAGTAATCTCCTTTCAAAAGAACATTTGTTTCACGCCAGATATAGCGATAACGGCTTGTATACCCCATATATCTAGCGGTCAATGGGCAAAAATTCTAACATATTTGCAAGGTCAGAACAAGGGGACAAATAGATATTTTTACCTTAAAATTTAGCAACACCAATTCCCCCCATAATTCAAGGCTTTTTGGTGGAAAGATGGACACAAAGAAAAATATTTGGGCGGGAAAATGCTTATTTTTCAGGCTCTTTAGGGTTTCGCGGTAGCTTTGAGAAAGAATCCACGAAGTCACACGAAGTTACACGAAAAAAGAAGAAAAAACTGAGAAATCTGTAAAATCTGTGGTTAAAATTAAAATTTTGGCATCACCCTACCGAAAGTCTGAAAGACCCATTTTGCAATGAGCAAGTCTAAAACAGGAGCGAACCGAGAGAATTCAATCCCCCAAAAACACAGATCGAATGCTTAATCCGCTTTTAGAGTGATGAGAGTAATTTCAGGAGGACAATTAAAGCGCATATCTACACGCCCCATCCCAACGCCGCGATTGGTGTACTGCCACATTTCCTTGATTTTGTATAAACCCGAGTAGTATTTTTCGCCCAAAGGTGGAAGGATAGGCGGCCTACTTTGACCGGGTATGACAACTTGTCCACCGTGTGTATGCCCCGAAACTTGCAGGTCAAAACGTCCTGTCGCCGCGCTGATGTCGGCGAAATCAGGTTCGTGCGCTATGAGAATTGCAGCTCCTTCAGCTGGCAATGAATAGAGAAGGGCATCAAGATCATCTTTATTTTCCATCACATCATCTACGCCGCAAATATGAAGTTGTTTAGAGCCGCGTTTTATGGTGTAGTGCGTATTGGAAAGTGCGATAATATTGATATTTTGTAGAGCCTTTTTCACAGCAGTTGCGTTAGTCCAGTGATCGTGGTTTCCCATAACGGCAAAGGTGGGGGTTTTCTCGGATAAGCGGCGTAATCCGGCAATTAAATCATTGAGATCGTTTTCATGTTTTGTGTTCCAACCTTCCCCTGCCATGAAATCGCCAGGGATAAGAATCATATCCACAGAATTCTCTAAAACCATATCTATTGCGGGGGATAATCTTTCTCTCGTCATCCACCCTCCCATGTGAATATCGCCGATAATTGCAATTCTTAGCCCGTCAAAAACAGAATCTAAACGCGGCAAAGCGAGTGATAATTCAACCAACTCCAAATGACTTGGCTCATATTGGGTGATATATTTCCAGCCGCCCAAGCCAGCAAGCAAACTCAGCGCACTTGTACTCCCTGCTATTTTGAGAAAATCTCTTCGAGAAACTTTATTCTTTTTCATTTTCGGTGATAATTATTTTCCATCCAGCCACATATATCTTTGCATGGGGATTGAAATCGGGGTGAAGGTATAGCCCTTTACATAAGGTTTTACTAATTCGTAAGATAGAGAGTGCGTAGTAAAAAGGACGGGGGCATCGTTGACGATGATTCGCTCGGCTTCTTGGTACATTGCGATTCTCTTGGTTATATCGGGTTCGATGCGCGCGGCTTCGAGAAGTTGATCTAGCTCAGGATTGGCATAATTGCCGTTATTTTGCGCTGAACTGCTATGGAAGAGAATATCGGCAAAATTTTCGGGGTCGGGATAATCGGCACACCAGCCACCGCGAAAGATTTGTCCATGCTCTCCGGCGTAGATTTGGTCATAGTAAAAGTTCGGTTCGAGATTTTCAACAATAATTTCCACGCCGAGCGTTTGCTCCCACATTTGCACAATCGCGGCGACATCTGCGTTGACATAGGAGCCTATGCCCATATCGGTATATATGATGGGCGGAAGATTCTCCGCGCCTCCGTATTTAGATTCCGCAAGGAGTTCTCTCGCTCGTTCGGGGTTATAGGGTAAGCCCTCTAGCCCGATATTAAAACCGGGCAAACCGGGTGGGAAAATCCCGATAGCGGGAAGTGCGCCGCCATGTAAAACCACTTCGATATATTTTTGGCGATCAAATGCCATAGTAAAGGCTTGGCGCACTTTAATATCGTCAAAAGGTGGTTTGGTAACGTCAAAAACCGCGTAGCCTGTACATAAATCTACGCCGGCGATTAATTCCTTGTGCAAAGGTTCGGCGGGGTCGAGAAAACGATCAATAGAGTAAAAGGAAACTCCGGTCATATCAATATCACCGGCTTCATAGAGCCGAATCCCCACGCCGCTGTATAGCTGAACTTCTATATAGGTGATGGCAGGTATATCCAAGTAGAAATCGGGATTTGCTTCGTAGGTGATTTTCTCAAAACGCCGCCATTCTATCAATTTATAGGGACCTGTCCCGTTTGGGGTACGAAACCATTCTTCGCCCGATTCTACATTTTTCTTATCCACCACAAAAGCAGTGGGATAGGTCAGCTTGAGCAGAAAATAAGGTTTAGGCGCATCAATGTTGATTTCTAGCGTATGCTCGTCTATGGCTTTTATTCCCGAAATGGATTTGGCTTCTCCGCTTGCCATTTCTCGCGCGCCGATAATATCGCCCAGATACGTTAAGGCTGTATCAGAGCGGAGCGCGGGGCTGAGGGCACGCTCAAAGGAATAGACAAAATCTTCTGCCGTGACAGAGCGACCATTATGAAATTTTGCATTTTCGCGTAAATGAAAGGTGTAGACTGTCCCATCCGGACTCAGTTCCCAAGTTTCAGCCAAATCGGGAGTCAAATTTAGATGCGGGTCAAAGGAGACTAATCCGCTGAAGACCAGTTTATCCCCCGATCCATGTGTGGTGGCTGGATCATATTCGCGCGGATTTGTGCTTTCGCCTCCCGCGAGGACCAAAGTTTGGTGCGGCGATCCTTGTCGCATTTTCTCGGCAGATACATTCCCTGTCTTGCCTATAAGGCTCACACCTGCTATTAGAAGGAGAGCAAAAAAGCTGAGTATTTTATAGGTTTTCTTCATGGTCTTCTCCTTTACGATTTTTAATCAGAAAGACAACGACTACGCTAACTACACCGAAGAAAAGAATAGACAAACAACATAAGGTTATGAAAACAGCAAACCAAAGCGAAAAATCATCACCAGAAGATGCAGGAGCGGATTCTTGGTCATTTGCGGAAATAGTTGGGATGAAATAAGGAGTCGGGGTCACATCCAACGAGGCTCCAGCGAAGGGGATATAAGTCGGGACAAAGGTCGGGGTCGGCTGGGCTGTCGGTTGAGCGGAAACAGGATGATGCGGCGCGCCAATCGCATCCCGCCAGAGGGTCTCCAGACCTTCCACGTCAAATCCATATATTTTTATGAGCGCATCATCTATCGTTGTCCCATCCCGCAAGGAAATTAAGAGCGCATTCATTTTTTCTTGCCCGTAACTTTCTATCATAAATTTGACCACGCTATAGGATTGGCTATAAGAAAGATAAGCACGGCTCGGTACTTCGGAAAATCCGCCGCTGAGAGAGCGGAGGGTGAGGAGTTCATCATTGCTGATGGCATCGTTAAGTTGTCTCTCAGAAGAAGGGTCAAGTGCGCCCTCGCTATATACCGCCAGACCTTCATTGAGCCAAGTGGGGACATCACCCAAACAAGAAAATGTAAGATGCCCGACCAGAACATGGGTTAGCTCGTGGGCAATAGTTGAACGCCCCCAATCTACGTCGCGCTCGGCAATCCCGATGATGACGATGTCGTAGTCAGGATAGGCTAAACCGCCCGTCCAGCCCGGTTCGTAGAGAATGGCATCTTTCATATCCTCCGTATCGCCGTAGATATAGAGGTGAATGGGCGCGTCTGGCTCTAAACCCGCGTCATTTTTTAGGCGAGCCAATCCCGTTTCAGCGGCATTGAGCAATTCTTGGGCAAAAGCCTGATCGCCAGAATACCAATGGACATTCACAAAACCGGAGTTGATTTTCTGCCAATCATGTTGAGAATCGAGCCAAGTGACCGTTTTTTTCTCAGAAAGACTTTCAACGCCATTTGCATCGGTATACCGCCAACGCCACCAAAGCATTGCGCCGGGGGGAAGTGAACCGGATTGCTTCATTTCCCAAGTCCATTCAAGATTAACTTCTGTGGAGGGCGTAAAAGAGGGAAAGGCTTTTGCAACAACCGTGCCGCAGGTCAATTTCTCGACACCATATTCGAGAACAACAGAGGTGATAGGAGCATCTCCGGAGATAGTCGCTTTTAAGGTAATGCTATCAGGAAAATTAAGAATCGGTTGATCGTTCGTGACCTGATAGGCAGGTGTTGCCAATACTTTTTCAGGATTAGCAAAAGCAACCCCAGAAAAGAGAAAGGTCAATATCAAGATAATAATAGTCGTTTTTCTTTGCATCAACATCTCCTTCTGTTCCCTATATTTTATATAAAATGAAGCTGTTTTTTTAGGCTTCTTCCGTTTTTTGTACCCAAAGGGCATAGATGGTTTGTACACGGATAAC
>JAOZOM010000409.1 GCA_029933275.1 Anaerolineales bacterium
ACATGGAGTAGGCATCATTGTCTTTCATCATCTTTTTAAACAACCAGCGTCCTAAACCGCCAAAATTTAATCTTGATGGTCCAATACGCTCAATACCACCGCGATTCATGAATCCCAACATGCGTTCGAAGAAACTCTTCCCTGTTAGGTTACCTTTTTGGATTGCTTTAAGTCCCCAAAATGCGAAAAACAGGGTTACATCCATATCGAATGTTGCTGCGCCAATGGCTATAATAAAGGCTCCCATCACCTTATCCATATCTCCGCTGAATACAGCGAAACTAGCTTGATCGTTTTGGTCGTCTATCATTTCTTCTGTCATTTTAGTTACCTCATATAAGTGAATAAATTTTACGGAATTGGCATTAAATATACGGATTAATGGATTCTGCGCTGAGATTGTGGATATGCTTTGCATCGCATCAAGCGTGTTTTGGGCTTGAGTGCCGGAGCCAAGCATTTGTGCGGCGTGGAACGTGTTCACGCTAAGAAGATGCTAATGGGCAGCGACCAAGTTAAGGGTCGCGTGCGGCTCGGAGCGAAGCGTTTATTCCATCAAATTTTAATGTTTATTCCTAAGCTGAAACCAGCGTAATGAAATCGCACTGTAGGGCTTAAAAAATGCCCACTTTTCCCAATAAGAAAAGTGGACATTTTCTTGTTTTACTATTCCTTGACGGGTTTCAGCGCATAGAAATACAAAGCTATGATGCGATAAACCGCATGAGCAAACTTAGTAAATGGTGCCAGTAATAAAAGTTCGCCAATAACTATCAAGTGAACTATGAGCATCCAGTAGCCCCATTTTTGAGCTTGCGGTAAATAAACAGCTATGTCTAAGACAAAGCCTGTCACACCTGCTAACCACATGAGGATCAAGAAAGACCAATCTGAGGGGGTTGAGTGGGTATAGGATTCGTCTTCTTTCTTCCATCGTCTACGAATGAGTTCTGTTGTTCCATAAACAAGAAGAATGCCTGAGAGAATACCTAGCAAACGAATTGGATGCCAAACTGCCATGTAAGTTCCGGTTTCTTTGACATGCAAGAGTTCTAAAAGGTAATTTATGGCTGTTGTTACGAAGAGTCCTATAAAACCCCACATAACAGATGCGTGAGCAAACCATTTTTGGAGATACCAAGGCTTTTCTTCAGGGTTGTAGGTTTCGCAGTCACTTCTGTAGCTTTTTTGCCCAAGAGATTCTACACCAACAGCTTCCCAAAGTGCTTGCCACCAATTAAGTTTGCTTCCTTCAGGATAGTCGGTATGTTTATTGAGATCAATTACCATTGTTGTCATGCCTAAAAGGGCAGTTATAGCAACGATAACGCCTGCGGTTATCCCTAAATTGTGAATTAGGGGTGATGGGATAAACTCAAAAAACTTAATAGGAGTCCCCATTGGCATTGTGCCGTGATATGAATATAAAAACACACCAAATACCACAGCTAAGACAAGCAGGGAAACCACATTAAACGCGGCGGAGGT
>JAOZOM010000410.1 GCA_029933275.1 Anaerolineales bacterium
GAAGATTCGCGTAATGGCGTTTTGGCTGCTCGTGCGGCAGGATTGAATATCGTCGCGACAACCAATGTCTACACCGCCAGCGAAGACCTTTCGCCTGCGAATATTATCGTCACTTGTCTCGGTGATGCAGATGGCGAAAAATGCGAGTTAAAGAAAGGCGGCGAGGGGATGGATTATGAGGGCGTTTTGCATTTGTCGCAGTTGATGGATTATTTTGAACCCACGAAATAATACAAAGAAACACGAAAATAGAATACAATAGAATCCACGAAGACATACGACACTTGCACCCGCGACGCCAAAGGGCAGGTGAGAAGCACGAAAAAGAAAAAAGTATTTCATATTGCGTAAAAATTACGCAATATGAAATACAAAATATGCTTTAACGGAGTTCCCCATGCCAAGCGATGACGAAAAATATATCCTCACGATTGACCTCGGCACGAATGGTCCCAAAGTTGCCTTAATTACGGTCAAAGGCGAGATGGTTGCCCATGAGTTCGAGGAGAACGAGGTTATTTTGCTCCCGAATGGTGGGGCGGAGCAAGATCCGGATGAATGGTGGCGCGCCATCTCCACTTCGGCAAAAAGGTTGGCTGCCAGCAACCCAGCCGAAATCAAGCATGTCGTCGCTGTCAGTTGCACGAGCCAATGGTCGGGAACAGTCGCGGTCGATCAGGCGGGAAATCCGCTGATGAACGCCATCATCTGGATGGATACGCGCGGTCAGCCTTATATCCGTAAAATTGCTGGGGGCGCAATCCAAGTCGAGGGCTACGACATCCGAAAAATTATTCAATGGCTCTCAAAAACGGGCGGTGCGCCAACGCATTCCGGCAAAGACCCCATCGCTCATATTTTGTATATCCAGAACGAATTGCCCGAAATTTACGAGAAAACCTATAAATTCCTTGAGCCGAAGGATTATATCAACCTGAAATTGACGGGGAAATTTGCCGCATCGTATGATTCGATTGCCCTGCATTGGGTGACGGATAATCGGGATATTGATGAGGTGGTTTATGACGATGAACTTTTCAAAATCACCACTTTAGAGCGGAGGAAATTCCCCGAACTCAAACGTGCAGTGGATTTGCTCGGCGTACTAAAAGCGGATATTGCCAGTGAGCTGGGTTTGCCCAAAGACACCCCCGTAGTGATGGGAACGCCCGATGTGCAATCTGCGGCGATTGGCTCCGGTGCCGTGAAGGATTTTGAAGGGCATCTTTATATTGGGACATCCTCTTGGCTAACTTGCCATGTACCCTATAAAAAAACGGACATTGTGCATGGGCTAGGATCACTCCCCTCGGCAATCCCGGGGAGATATTTTCTCGCCAACGAGCAAGAATCGGCGGGCGCATGTTTGAAGTTTTTGAAAGATAATATCCTTTATCACGAAGATGCGTTGCTCACCGAAGCAAAAGTGCCGAATATCTATCAGGTTTTCGACCAAGTTGCCGCCAACGCCCCCGCGGGGAGCGGAAA
>JAOZOM010000411.1 GCA_029933275.1 Anaerolineales bacterium
TACCGTCCAGCCATCTGTTTCCTGATAAATAGATTGGGCGCGTTTCATTTCAGTTGGGAGCTTGTCAACTCAGTTGAAACGCACCCAAATAGATTACACTAACTTTGGAGTTTCCCATGTCTCATATTATCGTTGTTGGCAGTCTCAATATGGATTTGGTCGTGCGCGCCCCCCATTTACCTATCCCCGGTGAAACCGTTTTGGGCAACGATTTTCAAACCATACCCGGCGGTAAGGGCGCAAATCAAGCTGTCGGCGCGGCACGTTTGGGCGCAAACGTGACCATGATTGGATGCGTTGGGAATGACGATTTTGGCAAATCTCTGCGCGCTAATTTGCAAAAAGAAGGCGTTGATACAACGCATATTTTGACCATCCCGGATTCTCCTACAGGTATAGCGGCGATTACATTAGACGAAGACGGACAAAATTGCATCGTAGTTGCTTCGGGTGCAAACATGAAACTCACGCCTGAAGATGTAGAAAAAGCCTTCTCTCAAATTGAAAAGGTGGATGTGGTCATCTTG
This sequence comes from Anaerolineales bacterium, assembly GCA_029933275.1. GTDB lineage: Bacteria > Chloroflexota > Anaerolineae > Anaerolineales > Villigracilaceae > Desulfolinea. The sequence continues at coordinate 528 of JAOZOM010000411.1, forward strand.
CAGCTCGAAATTCCATTGGATTGCGTGGAGGCAGCTGCCCGTCTTGGACAGGAACGCGGAGCGAAAATCGTCCTTAACCCTGCGCCTGCTCGGCAACTTAGCGACATCCTCCTATCCCAAACAGATGTACTCGTCCCCAACGAAAGCGAAACCAGCCTGCTAACAGATTTACCAGTGGACACCCCTTCCCAAGCGGAAACCGCCGCCCAAGCCCTCTTCGACAAAGGTGTTGGCTCCGTTATCCTGACCCTCGGCTCTCGCGGCGCACTTGTGCTAGATGGGAACTCTCCTGCAACGCAACTCTCACCGCATCAAGTTGATGTTATAGACACCACCGCCGCAGGCGATGCCTTTGTCGCGGGCTTGTCCGTTGGTCTCGGCGAGGGGATGAGTTTGGTCGAAGCCGCAAAACTGGGCAATGCAACGGGGGCTTTGGCTGTCACGAAGTTGGGGGCGCAACCCGCGATGCCAACGCAAGAGGAAGTTTCCAGTTTGTGTAATTCTTTGGAATTTCAGTAGATCACGATTTCAAGAATTTCACGTCATTGCAGAGTGAAGCAATCCTCCTACCTGCAATGAGAGACTTGTATGATGAGGGTAGAATGATTACTTCATTCTAGGCGACAAAACTGCCTCACAATGACGCAAATCGTGAGTTACTGAATTTTATTGATGTTTAGGAGTATGAACCTTCAGAGGCACCCTCTTGTTCTTCATCGTACAAGAAAAAAGGGGGCTATTGTGTCCATCCCTAGCCTTGCGGCTATTTTGGTGATCTTGTCCGCGCCTGTACCTGTTCTCACTCTACAGTGACTCGCTACCAAAAGCGGATTTCAGGTCCCATGCTGGATAGGATCGACATCCACATCGAAGTCCCTCGCGTGGATTTTGAGAAATTATCTGATATTGGACTTTTGACAAAAAGGGTGGAACTGCGAGAAAATAGGCGGCATGAATG
>JAOZOM010000117.1 GCA_029933275.1 Anaerolineales bacterium
GAACACGGAATCCATAGAGTTTTTAAGAAAAAAGAGAAAAACTCAGTGATCTCTGTGCGCTCAGTGGTAAATTACTTGCAACTTTCTACTTCTCCGGTCGCTCCCCAAAATACTGATAATATGCCACTTCAATTGCCCCGTTGAACAGTTTTCGTGTCTTATTCGGGCGCGCCCGCTTGAAATAATCGGGGAATTTTTTATCGGCGGTCAGCACATAAATTGACCAGCCCTTTTTCTTCTTAAAAGTCTGATTGAAAGAAATATAAGTCTTGTTCAACTCCGCAAAACCGCCCATTTTCATGCCGTAGGGGAAATTCGAAATCACAATGCCATGCTCTTGGTCAATCCACAAATCCCGCAGATTTTTTTGCTCAAAGCGGATATTTTTTCTCACCCCCGCGGCTTTTGCGTTGGATTGGCTGGCGAAAATCATCTCTTCGTCCATATCGTAGCCGAAAAGTTGCAAATCTACATCGGATTTAATGACGGAACGCGCGTGACTTCGGGCTTGCTCCCACGCGGTAAACGGAATCTGATCCCATTCTTCCGATGCGAACGAACGGCGTAGCCCCGGCGCGATATTTCGCCCAATCATCGCCGCTTCGATGAGAATTGTCCCCGACCCGCACATCGGGTCGACGAGCAAGCGTCCATCACGCCAAAAGCTGAGTTGAACGAGTGCCGCGGCGAGAGTCTCTTTCAGCGGGGCAACTCCGGCGTGCTTTCGGTATCCGCGCCGCGTCAATCCCGTCCCGGATGTGTCGAGGGTCAGAGTCGCAATATCGTTTCGCAAGGAAACTTTGATGGGATATTTCGCGCCCTTTTCCTCAAACCAGTCGGTGTCATATTCTTCGCTCAAACGCTCTACGACCGCTTTTTTGACAATCCCCTGACAAGTCCGCACGCTCTCCAATTGTGATTTGACGGAACTGCCCGAAACGGTAAATTCGCCATCTTCGGGAATCCATTTATCCCATGGGAGCGCGTAAGTCTGCTCGAAAAGGGTATCAAAATCTTTGGCTTCAAATTCGCCCATTTTTAGCAAAACGCGGTCGGCAGAACGTAACCATAAATTAGCGGTGGGAATGTCTTCGAGCGTGGCAGTAAATTCGACTTTTCCGTTCGAAACGCGCAAATCGTGAAAGCCGAGGGCAATTAGTTCACGTTTGACGACTGCTTCAAGTCCAAACGAGAGGGTAGCGATGAGGGTGATTTTATTTTTCATGCGGGTTATCCCATTCGACCGGTGATGTAGGCTTCGGTCAATTCTTCTTTAGGGCGGGTAAATATCTCTGTCGTATCGTTAAATTCGATCAGTTCGCCCATCCAGAAAAGCCCTGTTTTATCTGAAATACGCGCTGCTTGTTGCATATTATGCGTGACGATGACGATGGTGTAATCTTCTTTGAGTTCGGCGATTAAGTCTTCAATTTTTCCGGTGGCGATTGGGTCAAGAGCCGAGGTAGATTCATCCATCAAAATCACTTCGGGTTGCACGGCGATGACGCGGGCAATGCAGAGACGTTGCTGTTGCCCCAGAGAGAGACTCATTGCACCTTGTTTCAGGTCATCCTTAACATCATCCCAAAGTGCGGCTTTGCGGAGACTCTGCTCAATGGTTTCCTCCAAAGCCCTTTTGCCCCCAGCAAGCCCGAGCACGCGCGGTCCGAAGGCAACATTATCGAAAATCGACTGTGGGAATGGGTTCGGGGTCTGAAAAACCATCCCCACGCGCTGACGCAAATCCACCACGTTGGTTTCGGGGGCGTAGATATTCTCTCCGTGCAGACGAATCTCTCCCTCCACGCGCGTGCCGGAGATGGTATCGTTCATCCGATTCAGACAACGCAGATAAGTTGATTTGCCACAACCGGAGGGTCCGATTAAGGCGGTTACTTTGTTGAGCATGATGTCCATATTGATATTGGACAAGGCTCGTTTTTCTCCGTAGAAGAAATTGAGATTCTCTATAGCGAAAACAGGGCTTGTAGTAGTCATGGCGTGATTTTACCGTAAAATATTTATGCTGGGGAAATCCAATATTCCATTGAGATTTTGTTTACTTTTTTCATACGCTTGCGGGGTAAAATGGACATAGATTATATTTAGCGCATTGAGAATATTTGCTATTTAAAGAGAGGTAATTATGAACTTAGAAAAATACACAAAAAAATCACAAGAGGCAATTCTTGCCGCACAACATCTGGCGCAGGACAACCAAAATCAGAGCATTGAGCCGATTCATCTTTTAATCGCGCTCCTGCGTCAGGATCAAGGTGTTGTTCCGGCGATTGTGACTAAAATTTCCGGTTCTCCGCTGGCATTGCAGGAAGAATTAGAGAAAGAATTGAGCAAAAGACCCCGAATCAGCGGGGCGAATATGGACGCTGGATTATCGCGTGTTTTAGCGGAAGTTTTCCGCGCCGCAGAACGTTATGCCAAAGGAATGCAGGATGATTTTGTCTCGACCGAGCATCTTCTTTTGGGATTAACCGATTCGCCCGAGGGCAATCGGCTGGCTTCCTTTGGGTTGACTAAAGATGCCGTTTTAGCCGCGCTAAAAACCATCCGCGGCTCACAGCGAATTAGCTCCGCCGACCCCGAAAGCACTTATCAATCTCTCGAAAAATACGGGCGGGATTTAACCGCGCTGGCGCGTCAGGGAAAAATGGATCCTGTCATCGGGCGGGATGAGGAAATTCGGCGCGTCATCCAGATTTTGTCACGCCGCACGAAGAATAATCCCGCGTTAATTGGGGAGCCGGGTGTCGGGAAAACTGCGATTGCCGAAGGGTTGGCGCAACGCATCGTTAAAGGCGATGTGCCGGAGGGCTTAAAGAAAAAACGTCTCGTTCAATTGGATATGGGCGCGTTAATCGCCGGGGCGAAATATCGCGGCGAATTTGAAGAACGGCTCAAAGCCGTTTTGAAAGAAATTACTGATGCTGAAGGAGAGATTCTGCTCTTTGTGGATGAGATGCACACGGTGGTTGGCGCAGGAAAAGCTGACGGGGCAATGGATGCGGGGAATATGCTCAAGCCGATGTTGGCGCGCGGTGAACTGCACCTGATCGGCGCGACCACGCTGGATGAATATCGAAAGTATATAGAAAAAGATTCCGCCCTGGAACGTCGCTTCCAACCGATTTTAGTCGAAGAACCGAGTGTAGAAGATACGATCAGCATTTTGCGCGGTCTCAAAGAACGTTACGAAATCCATCACGGCGTGCGGATTACCGACCCCGCCGTGATTTCTGCCGCGATGCTCAGTAATCGCTATATCTCCGACCGTCAACTCCCTGATAAGGCGATTGATTTGATTGACGAAGCCGCGGCGCGTCTCCGCACGGAGATTGATTCTAAGCCGCAGGCACTCGATGAAGTTGATCGCGCCATCATGCAACTTGAAATTGAGCGCGAAGCTCTGAAAAAGGAAAAAGATAAAGCCTCTAAAGAGCGTTTGAAGAAATTGGAGAAAGAACTTGCCGATTTGGGCGAGGAATCGAAAGAATTGCACGCCCGTTGGGATATGGAGAAATCTGCCATTCAAGAATTACAGGCGACCAAAGAAGAAATTGAGCAAACTCGTGTAGAAATTGAACGCTCCGAACGCCAAAATGACCTCGAAAAAGTGGCTCGTCTGCGCTATGGCACCTTGCGTGAACTCGAAAAGAAGCTTAAAGAGGGCGAAGAACGCATCAAAGAATTGCAGGGCGCAGATGCGCTTCTTAAAGAAGAAGTGGATGCCGAAGAAATTGCCCAAATTGTCGCCCGTTGGACGGGAATCCCAATTTCGCGTTTGCTCGAGGGAGAAACCGAGAAACTTTTGCAGATGGAAGACCGTTTGCATGAGCGCGTCATCGGGCAGGACGATGCCGTCAAGGTTGTTTCTAACGCGGTACGGCGTTCGCGAGCTGGTCTGCAAGACCCTGACCGTCCGCTTGGCTCATTTATTTTCTTAGGTCCCACTGGCGTTGGCAAAACCGAACTCGCTCGCTCGCTGGCTAACTTCCTTTTCGATGATGAGCGTGCCATGATCCGCATTGATATGAGCGAATATCAAGAAAAACATACCGTCAGTCGTCTGATTGGCGCGCCTCCCGGCTATGTTGGCTACGACGAGGGCGGGCAACTCACCGAAGCCGTCCGCCGCCGCTCCTATAGCGTGGTGCTTTTTGACGAAATCGAGAAGGCTCATCCCGAAGTTTTCAACACCCTCCTGCAACTCCTCGATGATGGTCGTCTGACGGATGGACAAGGACGCACGGTCGATTTTCGGAACACGGTTGTGATTATGACCTCGAATCTTGGCAATCAACTCTGGGAAGGGGGACGGAAGGTCACGCGTGACCAAATCTTGGTCACGTTACAGAATCATTTCCGCCCAGAATTTCTTAATCGCGTTGATGAGATTGTCGTTTTTCATCCGCTTGGCATTGAGCATCTGGCTGGCATCGTCGATATCCAACTAAAACGCGTCACCAAGCTCCTCGAAGAGAAGGGATTCCATCTCGAAGTCAGCCCTTCCGCCCGCGAATATCTTGCCGAAGTTGGCTATGACCCAAACTACGGCGCGCGTCCGCTCAAACGTACCATTCAGCGCGAACTACAAGATCCGCTCGCTCTCAAACTCCTCGCTGGAGACTTCCACGAAGGCGACTTAATCAAAGTAGACCGTGATGGAGAGGATCTTAGTTTCACGGTAGAATCTCCCATCGTTGAAGGCGAGATTGTGGAAGAATAAAAATATTTTGAAGGAGCAAGTATCTTCCCAAATTTTTGGGGTAGGGGCAGGACTTGCTCCTGTCCCGTTGGGCGACCGCAAGGGTTTGAGAAGATACGGGATAAGATTTAAACAAGCACCTGAGCATAAATAATTTGGCAAAGTTTGCCCCTTCCCAACCTCCCCCAAATGCGACGATGGTACTGTCGAATTTACCCTAAAGGATGCTTCGCGAGGGGAGGGGCGGCTTCTTCCCCCCAAATTCCATGCTTTTGGCATTTGCCTCGAGCGGGATGCTTCGCGAGGGGGATTGATGGGGGCAAATTGTGGTGTTATTTTACGATTATTAAAATGCTAAAAAACTTTTGCTCAGGCACTTATCATTGACGCCCTGTGTGAAGACGACAGAGGGGGTAATTGAATATCTTGAATAACGGGATTTTGCTCATGTAGCCGCGCTTTGCTATTGAAAGGTAGGGTAAAACATATTTATTAAATTCTCTTTCGGTTAGACTAACGGGGATAGTACTTATTTGGTTTCTCCTTTATGATGTGGGGGTTTCTTAATGATGCACTATTTTTTAAAAATTCCAACAAGTTCATAAACGAAAAAGTGAATTCTAAAGTATATTTAAGCCTCACTCGCCATAAAAATCTTTTCGAGATATTGAGGCAAAAAGAATATGTCATTTTTAAACAAGAAAAATATCCCTTCCATAAAAAAAACAACGCCCCCACATTATCTAATTGTCTTCCTTGTCTACATTTTGATACTAATCATCTTTAGTTCATTAATGCTTACGCTGAGGGTAAGAGACAGCATCTTATATTTATTGGCTATCCCACCTGTCATTGCGTCCTTTTACTACAATCGTTGGATACCCATAGCAATGATGGTAATGCTAATCGGAGATGGAATCTGGGTCACATCTATAGTCTCTGGTAATTTTGATGCCTCTCTGTACAGTATCGGATTTGCCGGATCAACAGTAATTGCGATAACACAAGCTATTTATGCCTTCAAAGTCTCAAAAGAAGCCCTACAACTAAGTGAAGAAAAATACCGCTTACTAACAGAATTAACCAAAGACGTGATTATTCG
>JAOZOM010000412.1 GCA_029933275.1 Anaerolineales bacterium
GATTACGCAAATTGCAAGAGCAATATCCCATCATTGGGGATGTGCGCGGGCGCGGTTTAATGATTGGGGTCGAGATTAAAGCCGAAAATAACGAGAGCAAGCCGATAACAAGTGCGCTCCAAAAAGCCTGTTTAGAAAAGAATCTGATTCTGCTCACCTGCGGCACTTATGGCAACGTCATCCGCTGGATACCACCGCTCATTGTGAATGCAGAGCAAATTGATGAAGCGTTGGCAATTTTCGCAGACGCACTCAAAAACCTTTAACCACGAAGAACACGAAGGTCACGAAGTTTAAAAACAAAAAACCTTCGTGTTTCTTCGTGTGACTTCGTGGATAAAAAATTATGAACATCTGGCGCATCAACACCCGTACTCAAAAACTCAGCGTAGAATCTCCTCCCGAAACTTGGCAACACTTGGGCGGACGTGGATTATTAGCACGCATCCTCGTAGATGAAGTCCCAGCCACCTGCGAAGCCCTCGGTGCGAAAAACAAACTCATTTTTGCCCCCGGCTTGATGGTTGGGCATCGTCTTTCCTCCTGTGACCGCATCTCGATAGGCGGGAAATCTCCGCTTACGGGCGGCGTGAAGGAATCGAACGCAGGCGGCACAACCGGCTTGGCGATTACGCATCTTGGCATCAAGGCACTCATTCTCGAAGACAAACCCGATAATGGCGAATGGCAAATTTTGCATCTTTCTGCCGATGGCTCAACCTTCGAGCCAGCCGCCGAACTCGTTGGCATGGGCGTTTACGAAGCCGCGCCACGCCTGCTTGAAAAATATGGCAAAAAAGTCGCTATAGCCCTCATCGGGCAAGCTGGTGAGATGGAATTACGCGCCGCGGGCATCCAAAATCTCGACAAAGAAGGCATTCCCTCCCGCATTGCGGCGCGTGGCGGTCTCGGCGCGCTGATGGGATCGAAACGCATCAAAGCCATCGTGATTGATTTCAGTGCAGGCGCAAAACCGCCCATTGCCGATTCAAGCGCATTCAACGCGGCAAAAAAAACCTACACAAAAGCCCTTATTGGGCATCCCCAAATCGCCACCTATCACGATTACGGCACGGCGGCAATGGCGAGCATGACCAACCACTTTGGGAGCATCCCCACACGCGGCTTTTCGGCTGGCACTTTCGAGGGCATCGAAAAAATCAACGGCGAATATCTCCGCGAAACCCTGCTCGCGCGCGGCGGCGAATCCGCCCCCGCCCACGCCTGTATGCCCGGTTGCACCATCCAATGTTCCAATATCTACGGCGGCGCGGACGGCAAAACCCTCGTCTCGCCCCTCGAATACGAAACCATCGGCTTGCTCGGCTCGAATCTCGGCATAGACGACCTCGACACGGTCGCCCGTCTTAGTTGGGAAGTGAACGATTTGGGATTAGATACGATTGAAATCGGCGCGGCGTTGGGGATTGCCGTCCAAGCCGGTTTAATGGATTGGAATGACGGAACGCGCGCGTT
>JAOZOM010000118.1:0-3536 GCA_029933275.1 Anaerolineales bacterium
GAATTACTTATGATGAAGAAGCTCGTATTCACATGCCAGAACGCGCGGGGATTGGGGTGATACAGAAAACATAAATTAATGCACTTCCCCGACCACATCCTCCTCTAAATCCGCATCCCACGGATAAGCCTCAAACTCTTTCGCCGCGGCTCGAATTTCGGGGTTATCCGAATAGCTACCACGTTTCTCTGGCGGTAATAACGCGGCGATTTTTTGCATAATCTCATCCCCCAAAGCATCCAACTGACGGCGGCGTTCTCTGCCGCGTCCCTCCGCTTTAAGCGGACCAAAAGGTTCTCCAATTTTAAATCTCACTTGAGGGCGTTTTCCCCATTTCGGCGGAAGCATATCATTCAATCCGTCCAAACCAATCGGCAAAATACGAACTCCTGTCTGTGAGGCGAGATAAGCTGTTCCGGGGCGAGCCGGACGTAAAACTTCTGCCCAGTTTCCTCCCTCGGGGAAGATGGCGAGAATCCCCCCCGCTTTCAACACCCTTTCTGCAGCTCGAAGAGAATCACGCGCCCCCGTCCCGCGATAAAGTGGATAATAGCCCCAAAGCTTAGGAATAGATTTGACCCAATTCGGCGCGTGTGGCATCTCTGCTCCGCCGACAAAATCCAGCCGCCACGAAAAAATTCGTACCAAGCAAACCGGATCAATAAAGCTGAAATGATTTCCTACCACCAAAAAAGGCTCATCTTTGGGGATATTTTCTCTTCCCAAAATCTCCACATCTGCCAGCAACCAAAAGGCAAGACGAGAAAGTTGATGTAAAAAAGCACGCAGAAGTTCTCTACGAGGATATTTTATTTCAGGATTCATCTTTTTAGCCACCATTCCCCTCCTCTAGCAAATAATCTTCCGATTCTTGGATTGCCTTTTTCTCATCTACCGTTAGGAGTAAAAAAAGTCCAGTAAAAAGAAAAAGAAGAATAGAAATAATCGCCACGCGTTGCCCAGCTTGTTCAGCTAAAAGTGCGTTCATATTTCTCTCATTTTCAAAGAAACGCGCCGCCCATAAAGCTAAAAATCCGTAAACGGTAGGACCAATAAAAGAGGAGGTTCGCCCAACAGCTGAAAAGATGCCGAAAAATTCAGCACTTTGCCCTTTAGGAGAAAAAATGCCAATCATCGTTCGGCTCAGAGATTGAACACCAGTCAGCGCAAATCCAGCTAATGCGCCGATAACGAAAAAACCAACCAAAGTTTGATTAAAAATCATCCAAATAATTGCACCCGCCATGCCCAAAATCGCGTAAACCAATGATTTTTTATACCCAACTTTCTCGCCAATAATTGCAAAAAGATACGCCCCAATCACGCTGGTCACTTGAACGATAATCATAAAGATAATCATCTGGGTTTGGGTCATTCCGTAGAGAACTGCACCGATAATCGCAGCAAAGTTAAGGGTCATCAGGATGCCGTCGTTATAGATCAGGAAAGAGATCATGAATTTGCCAAACTCTTTAAACCGCCGAGCAGACCTCAGGGTGTGTGCGAAGCGTTTAAATCCAATCGTCAAATAATTTTCACCTTCGGGTAATTCTCTCGCATTCGCGCGTTCTTTAATCCAACGATAAGCGGGAATAGTGAAAATGGCAAAAAACAACGCCGTGAAAGGAAATGCCAAGCGCACGGGGAGAGTCGTCCCCTTAAAAATGACGATAGGCGGGAGAAGGATAAAAAGAGCGATGATTCCGCCCAAAGAGCCGATTGCCCACCCCTTCCCCGATACGCGCCCGATTTCGGCTGGCGTGGCGATTTCTGGCAGAAGCGAGTTATAGAAAACTTGTCCGCTTCGATAACCAATTTCCGCGAGAATAAAAAAGAGCATTCCTGTAAAAATGTCGCCTTTTTCAACGAAAAAAAGCAACGCAGTAAAAATCCACGTCATTAGAGAAAAAATAAAAAGGAACTTTTTCTTCAATGCAGAGAAATCTGCGATTGCGCCAAGAATCGGCGCGGCAATGGCAACAACCAACATCGCAATTCCAACCGATACACCCCAGAGACGCGACCCCTCCGCACCACCAACGACTCCATTTTTAAAATAAGCAGAATAAATGGCTAAAAGGACAACTGCCGCATAAGCGGAGTTTCCAAAATCATATAAATACCATGCTTGATGTTCACGGTTTACTGTTTTTTTCATAGAAAACCTCCCGATGATTAATAAAGACGGTTTATTTTACCAAAGCTCGTATAAAATTTTCTTCTTATTCCGTAAAGAATACGCGAATACGCTTACGCCAAGGATTGCACAGGAAGAAGTGGCCAGAAATCATTTATCAATTACCTTATTTTCTTAAAATTATCCTTTACGCTCCCCAATAGGCATGATATAATGCCGTCTTGCGTTAACAAAAATAGTACATTTGAAGGAAGATGAAGATGAGCAATATACTGAAATCTCTTGAAGCACCCGTAAACGAAAATATCCCGGCATTACGTTCCGGTGACATTGTGAGCGTCCACGCTCTTGTAAAAGAAGGCAACCGTGAACGTATTCAGCAATTCAAAGGCACGGTTATCCGCGTCCGCAATAGTGGCAATAATGCTAACTTTACCGTTCGCAGAATCGCCAGCAACGGAATCGGCGTAGAGCGCACCTTTTTGGCTCGCTCGCCTCGCGTTCAAAAAGTTGTCGTTGAGCGTCACTCCAAAGTACGCCGCGCCAACCTTTATTTCTTGCGCGACCGCACTGGTAAAAGCGCACGCCTTAAACAGAAATTCAACTAAGTTTTTCTCGCTAAATTCAAAAAAGGGTACAGTCAATAACTTGCTGTACCTTTTTTGCGTCTTAGGAGTTAATTTAAAATGGTCTCCCCTCTCATCGGCATCACCTCTAGCCATTCCAAAAACAAATTCGGACTTCCGCAAGTTCACCTTATGCGTACCTATATTGATGCAATCATCAAAGCAGGCGGCGTTCCCGTCATTATTCCTTCTGAATTACCCGAAGAAAGTTGGAAACTGCTCTACGAAAAATTAGATGGCATTCTCTTTTCTGGCGGTGGCGATATAGACCCAAAAATCTTCAATGGCGAAGCCCATCCAACCGTCAGTGGCATAGATTACGACCGCGACGCGCTAGAAATTCCTTTGGTGCTTCAAGCTATCGAAGATAAAAAACCTTTTTTCGGGATTTGTCGCGGTTTTCAAATTTTGAATGTGGCTTTGGGCGGGACTCTTTATACACACGTTAGCGACCAGCTCAAAAATAGCCTAGAGCATAGCACTGCAAAAGATTTACCTCGTGATACACTCGTTCACGAGGTAAAAATAGAAGAGAAAAGCCATTTAGCAAAAATTTTAGGCAAACCCATTCTCAAAGTGAACAGTTGGCACCATCAGGGCGTAAAAGATATTCCCCCTCAACTCAAAATTGTAGCCCATTCTCCCGATGGTTTAGTGGAGGCAATGGAGCTAAACGACCATCCCTTCGGCATGGCTGTCCAATGGCATCCTGAATGGATGCCGGAAGATAAATCTATGCAGGCTTTGTTTAAAGCTTTTGTGGAGGCAAGTGG
>JAOZOM010000118.1:3636-5785 GCA_029933275.1 Anaerolineales bacterium
TCAAGCCCGCCGCGGAGCAAACCGCTTCGGGTGTTGTCGGCGTTTTGGCGACTCCAGCCACTTTTCAAGGGGAATTATATGCCTCTGTTGTAGAACGCTTCGCCAGCGATGTGGCGGTCTTGCAAGATACTTGCTTAGGATTGGTGGAGGAGATTGAGCGCGGTGCGCTGGATGCCCCATCTACACGCGGGATACTAGACGATGCGCTCCGCCCCATGCTTGGACGTGGGCTGGATACCGTTGTTTTGGGCTGTACCCACTACCCATTCGTGATTCCGTTAATCGAAGAGGTTGCGGGGAAAAATATCCGGGTGATAGACCCGGCTCCGGCGGTGGCGCGGCAAGTGGAACGCAGGCTCGTCTCGAAAAATGCCAAATCAACGCGCAAAACTCAGGGAAAAATCCAACTTTATACATCGGGAGATGCCGAGAGATTGGCATCCATTCTCCCAAAACTTGGTTTTGAAAATTTCCCTGTAGAAAAAACAATTTTACGAAACGGCAATATGCTCTAAATCTAAAATCCAAGGGTGATAATCTAGCTTTTTGGCGCGTTCCAAAACACTTTTATGCACTTTTAGGGGATACCTCATCTTATCTAAGCCTTTTGTCTTTGAACGACTCATTTCTCTAAAAGCTTTTCCTATGCCAGTGCGCGCTTTATGCAATTCTGCCGTCACATTCGGATTTGTATTAATTTGATGTCTAGGGAAAATACGCAAGCCATGCTCAGTAGATTTTTCTACCAACCATTTGAAGGGGATGTCCGAGAGCGAGGGCTTCGCCATTGATTTTCCTTTTGCCAAGGGGACAAAACCGCCGCCAATATCGGTATGCGCTCCAACAAACCAGACTTGCTCCACAACTTGGTCTTTTTCTTGCCTTTTGCCATTCGCCCAATTTGAAACTTTGCCTATATTTTTCTCATCCCAAAGTGTGGGAAGAAAAACCAAACGGTCATCATCAATAGAAAGGGCATGATAGCCCGCCTCCACCGCGCCACTCATGCGCGTATCGTGAAATTCATGCTTGAAAAAGGTGTTCACACCAACATCCAACCATTTGACGGGCATCCCTAACGCACCGACTGTATCCCAGACGCCGATAAATTTGATTTTCGTCCATTGAGTATGATGCTTCGCAATAAAATCTTCCGCGTTGGTGTTGCGCTTCTCCTTATTTTTGTTTTTATAGATTTTATACGCCGCTTCAATTAATTCGGGACGAGATTTTGGCAAAATACCGAAATAATGAATAAAGCCAGAAAGGCTTCGCACCGTAAATGCGCCACGACTGAAACCGAAGAGATAAATTTGGTCTCCTGCTTGATAATTTTCAAAAATAAATTGATAACATTCAAGGATATTTTGGGAAATCCCCACGCCAAAGACGTTTCCCGAAACACGCCGCCAATCTGTGCCTAAACCGCGATCATAAAAAGCGATTTGTTGCGGCGTGCGGTCTTCAACCATGTTGAAAAGTTTGTAAACGTTAGAGGGATTTCCTTTTCCGCCTTCTTGGTTAGTTCCATCAGAAAAAACGACAATATTTTTCGACATTTCAACCTCCTTTGTTTTCTCATTAAAGCCTAGATTTACTATATCTCAGAAGAAAATGGAAATCAAGCGTTATAAGATGAGCGCGCAAAAAGGAAAAGTTATCGTCCGAGCAGAGAAAAGTGGAAAACAACGCATCGTGCCTTTGAATAACGAAGCGCGGCGAATGCTGAATCAGTGAATTTTACATCGTCCCCCGGCTAATACGGATACGTTCTTCATCGGGCAGCGCGGAAAGGCGGTGACGGCGTGCGCTGTCCAACGCGCTGTAAGACCTTCGGCGCAAGCCGCCGGTTTAGACCCCGCATATTCTGCGGCACACCTTCGCCAAGTCCTTGATCAATCAGGATGTAAGCATAGAAAAAGTCGCTACGCTTTTAGAGCATAGCGACTTGAATACGACTCGGATTTATATCACGCCAGGAGAGAGGGATTTGGAGGAGGCGGTGGAAAAACTAAGTTGACAAAGCAACTACGAGCTTGCCCGTCTCATGGGTCCGCTCAGATCATAATCACATGATACTCGATCTTTAGAAGTTGCTTCAATCAAAAACTTCAAATTGTTCCAGCTAACGTCATCAGCTACAAGTTAA
>JAOZOM010000413.1 GCA_029933275.1 Anaerolineales bacterium
CGGAAAAGTTTTCCAAATAATAGGTTTAAACATGCCCGCGATAATACCACCGGATGAGAGTTTTAGGGGACGAAATGATGGTTCTGTGTTTTTTTAACGCGAATTACACGAATTGACGAATGACGCGAATAAAAGCAAAAGTTTTTAAAACCATTCAAGAAATTCGCTCATTCGCGTAAATTCGCGTTAAAGGTTTGCTCGCTGTCGTAAATAATGCCGCCGCTGAGAACAACGGCTAGAGCGGCTTTACATATAGCTACATGTGAATCGCCATGCCTTCCGCGGCATGAGCAACTTCCATCAGCGTCTCGCTCAAAGTGGGGTGTGCATGGACGTTTTGCGAAATCTCAGCGGGCGTGAGTTGTGTCATTTGCGCCAACGTCAATTCGGGCAACAACTCGGTCACTTCAGGACCAATCAGATGCGCGCCTAAAATCTCATCCGTTTCTTCATCCAAAACCAATTTCACCCAACCGGCGTATTCGCCCAAGCCAAGAGCCTTCCCGTTTGCCTGAAAAGGAAATTTGACCACCTTTACCGCGCCACGTTCACGCGCCTGCGCTTCTGTTGCGCCAAAAGATGCCACCTGCGGCTGGCAATAAGTCGCTCGCGGCATCATCTCATAATTCAACGCCTGCGTCTCTTTTCCCGCAATCGCCTCTACAGCCACAATCCCCATCGCCGAACCAACGTGCGCCAACATCAACTTGCCCGTCACATCGCCAATTGCCGAAATCCCAGCGATATTTGTTTCCATTTTTTCGTTGATTTGGATAAACCCCTGCGAATTCGTATCGATGCCAACGTCTTCTAAACCGATATTTTTGGAATTGGGACGGAAGCCGATCGCGACCAAAGCTTGCTCGGCTTCGATAATCTTTTCCTCATCGTCAACAGAGACGCGTACCCTCACCCCCCCATCTTCAACATTTTCTATTTCTTCAACTTTATGCCCTACGAGCATCTTGATTTTGCGCTTCTTGAAGGCTTTAGCCAACTCTGCCGAAACTTCCTCATCTTCCATCGGCACGATGCGTGGGAGCATTTCAACGATGGTTACATCCACGCCGTAAGAATTCCAGATGGTGGCAAACTCTACGCCAATTGCGCCAGAGCCAATAATCACAACTGATTTTGGCAACTTTTCCTGTGTAATCGCTTCGAGGTAAGTGAGCGTCTTCTGCTTATCAACCGCCCACACGCTGGGGAGCATCGCGCTCGCGCCAGTCGCGATTAAGATGTTGGGGGCAGATAAAGAGCTTACAGAGCCATCCGCTGACCGAAGCTGAACGGTATTTTTGTCCAATAATTTTGCGGTCGCTTCATGAACATCAATCCCATTTTTCTTCATCAAAAAACCGACGCCCTTCACCAATCGATTTGAAACTTTGCGCGAGCGTTTAACTGCCACGCCATAATCCAAATTGAGATTATCGAAAGAAAAGCCCAATTCTCTGCCACGTTTCA
>JAOZOM010000007.1 GCA_029933275.1 Anaerolineales bacterium
TCCGCTATATGCACACGCCCGTTGAAGTGGTGGCAACAAAAGATATTCAGCGCACGGCGCGTTTGCTCGCAGAGTTTGTTGCGATGCTAGATGAAGACTTTTTGGAAAAAATCGTTTGGGATGATTAAGAACGTATTGACGTGTCACGTTTTTTGGTATCACGCAAACATTTGACACATAAGCACTTCAACACGGGAAAATGCCATTATGCTAAAAATTAGAAAAACTCAGTTAAATTTGTTAGAAAAGCTCACCAACGCGGTCGCCGTTTCGGGGGATGAGGGCGAAATCCGCAAAATCGTGCGCGCCGAAATCGAAGGCATCGCCGATGAAATCAAAACCGATGCGATGGGCAACCTTCTCGTTACCAAACGCGGCAAAGGCAAAAATCGCCTCCGTATCATGCTCGCCGCTCACATGGACGAAATCGGCTTTATGCTCGTCAACAAAGAGAGCGATGGTATCTTCCAGTTTGAGACCATCGGCGGGATAGATCCGCGTCAACTGGCGGGCAAGCCAATTCTTGTTGGGCGCGAAAAAGTGCCGGGGGTAATTGGCTCTGCTCCCATCCACCTCGTCAGCGCGGATGAACGCGGGAGCAAGATTCCGCTCAAGTCCCTCCGAATTGATGTGGGGCTGGGCAAGCCCAAGGTCAAGGTCGGTGATCGGGCGACATTCGCCACAAAATTTTTGCGGATGGGCGATTCGATTCGCGCGAAAGCATTGGATGACCGTCTCGGAGTCGCCATCTTAATCGAATTATTAAAGAATGCGCCCGCGAATATCGACTTGCTTGCCGCCTTCACCGTTCAGGAGGAGTTGGGCTTGCGCGGTGCCAAAATAGCCGCCCACGCCCTAGCACCAGATTTGGCTCTCGCCATCGATTCGACCCCCGCCTACGATTTCCCGATGCACGATGGGAGCGAAAATATCCGTTACAACACCAAATTGGGCGCAGGACCCGCAATCTATACGCTAGATGGACGCACGCTCTCTGACCCGCGCATTATCCGCTGGTTGAGCGAGACCGGCGATGAGAAGAAAATCCCCTATCAATATCGGCAACCCGGTGGCGGTGGCACAGATGCGGGGTCAATACATCTCTCTCTGGCAGGAATCCCGACTGGCTCGGTTTCTGTGCCGGGGCGTTATGCTCATACCGCGATGGGGCTGTGCCGAATCAAAGATTGGGAGCATTCGCTGAATTTATTGCATGAGGCATTGCTCAATCTCTCGCCGAAGGTTTTGGCGCGATAGAGTGAACCGCGAAGATGCGAAGAACGCTAAGAAAAACTAAAGCTATAAAGCGACATGAATGTCGCACCACAATTTTGTACATTTTTTCAAAAACATTCGCGTCATTCGCTAATTCGTGAAATTCGCGTTAAAAAAACACCAACTACATTTCAAGGAAATTCTTTATGAAACCATTAATCAAGAAACTGACCGAAACATTTAGCCCCTCAGGATACGAAAATGCCATCCGCGAGGTTATTATCGAAGAAATCAAAGACTTTGCCGATGAAATCCGCGTAGACGCACTCGGCAACTTAATCGCCCGCAAAGGTTCGGGCGGGAAGAAAATCATGCTCGCCGCTCACATGGACGAAATCGGCATCATGGTCAATCATGTAGACGAAAATGGCTTCGCCCGTTTCAGCTCTTTGGGCGGCGTTTTTCCTCAAACTTTGGTCGGTTCACGCGTCAAATTCGTCAACGGGACTTCGGGCGTGATCGGCGCGCATTTTCTTAAACGCCCCGTAAGACTGGTAATGAACAACAAAATGTATGTTGATACCGGCGCGACCAGTCCTAAAAATAGCCCCATCCAAGTCGGTGATGTTGCGGGATTTGAACGTCCCTTTTTAGATTTAGGCAAAAGACTTGTTGCTAAGTCGATGGATGACAGAATCGGTGTGGCGGTCTTGATAGAAACGCTACGAGAACTTAAATCTACACCGCACGAAGTTTATTTCGTCTTCACCGTTCAAGAAGAAGTTGGTGTACGCGGCGCAACCACCTCTGCCTATGGCGTAAATCCAGATATTGGAATTGCGCTTGATGTCACCGGTGCGGATGATGTCCCCGAAATTGACACCAAAACCATTTTCTTGGGAAAAGGACCCACTTTCAAATTTAAAGATGCCGGCAGTCTTGGCGACCCGCGCGTCATTGAGCTATTCATCAAAACCGCGCGAAAAAACAAAATCCCCTATCAACGCGAAGTTGCCACCATGGGCGGAACGGACGCACGCGCCATCCAACTCACGCACGCGGGCGTGCCCGTAATGACCCTTTCTGTCCCCTGTCGCTACGTCCACTCTCCCTCCGAGATGGTAGATTACGGCGATGTGCAAAATACAGTGAAACTATTAACAAAGTTTCTTGAGAAAAAAGTTGAGCTATGAAAAAACCGTTTAACCACAAAGACACACGAAGAAAAAAAGAGAAAAACTTTGTATTTCTTCGTGTTCTTCATGGTAAAAAACTAGAAATTCTCTCTATCATCATTCTTCTCTCTTTCCTCACGTCTTGTGCCAACTTGCCGAGCATCTCAGCCCCCACAGAAGCCACAACCATCAACCCGGAGAGCATCTCCACGCTAGAAATCCCGGCAACAGAAATTCCCACCCCCGAAGATAATACCCCGCAAATTCTGCGTGTCTGGCTACCGCCGGAGTTCGACCCCGATGCTGAGACAGACGCGGGAGCCATCCTCCGCACAAGACTAGATAATTTTCAAAAACGCCGACCAGACCTAATAGTCGAAGTGCGAATCAAATCCACCGAAGGACAAGCCAGCCTGTTCAACGCGCTCATCGCCACACATCAAGCCGCGCCCTCCATCATGCCCGATTTAGTTGCCCTGCCTCGTCCCGATTTCGAGAAAGCCGCGCAAGAGGGCATCCTACACCCCATTGATGGTCTTACCACTCTCCTAGACGACCCCGACTGGTTTCCCTACGCCCGCCCGCTTGCACATATTCAAAATTCGGCGTATGGATTGCCTTTTTCTGCTAATCTGCTGGGATTGCGCTATACGCCTACAGAAGATTTTCCCCTCCCTACTTTAGAAAGTCTCACCGAGCAAGAAGCGCAAATCCTTTTTGACCCCGAAAAGAGCGAACTAAGTTTTTGCCTCTATCTCGCATCGGGCATCTCTCTTCACAACGAGGAGGGGCAACCCGCACTAGACGAAGCCGAGCTAACCACCTTGCTCACCTTTTATCAGAGCGATTTGGTTACGGAAGCAGAAAGCGAAAAAATGCTCCCCGTTCTTTGGTCGGATGATTTTTTGGATGAAACGCCAGCGGATGCGCGTCTCATGCCGATTCCCGGTCCCAAAGGCTCGACTTGTTCCCTAGCCTCCGCGTGGCTTTGGTCGCTGGCGGGGAGCGCACCTGACCTCCAGCCTGCCGCCGTTGAGTTAGCAGAATATCTCTCCGACAGCACCTTCCTCGCCGAATGGACAGCCGCTCTCGGCACCCTCCCCACTCGTCCTACCGCACTCGACGAAAACGAGACCGCATTCTACGAACTAAGTCTTCTCGCTCAACCGCTTCCGCCAAACGACATTGTTGAAGCCCTCGGTGAAATCTTCATCCAAGCAACGGCAAACCTCCTAGAAGAAGGGGTTTCTCCAGAAGCAGCCGCTAAAGATGCCTTAGCACAACACCAATAAAAGGTTAACGCGCAGGTGTTAAAATTACCCCCGATATTCGATTAATCCCAAAAAAAGGAAAATAAAATGAGAATTAGTGAAAAATTAGCCAAAATGATGAACGAACAATTTGGAAACGAAATGGGCGCATCCATGCAATATATGCAAATCGCGGCGTATTTTGATGCCCGCTCTTTACCCAAATTTGCCGCGTTTTTCTACGCGCAAGCTACCGAAGAACAAGAGCACGCCATGAAGTTTTTACATTATTTGCTCGACGTGGGCGCAGAAGTTGCTATTCCCGCGATTGAAGCCCCCGTTTATGAAATTTCTGATACCGCCGCCAGCTTCCAAATGTCGTTAGATTGGGAAAACGACGTAACAGCGCAAATCTACGCGCTGATGGATGTGGCAATGGACGAGCGAGATTATGCGGCGCAAGCTTTCTTACAATGGTTTGTAACAGAACAAATTGAAGAGGTTTCCACAATGGAGACTTTACTTGATGTAGTCAAGCGCGTAGGCGAGAAAAATCTCTTTATGATTGAAAGTTATTTGACGCGCGATGAAGAAGCTGAAGCGTAATTTTAAGTAAAGTTAAAAAGAAAGCCTCCCGAAGTTTTTAAAACTTCGGGAGGCTTTTTCGTTTAGAAGAGCGTGTTTTTTAAAAACTCCAAACCACCCACAAACCAATCATCATCATTCCTAGCAGAAAACGTAAGGCAAAAGCCCACCCCCATCCCACCATGAGAC
This sequence comes from Anaerolineales bacterium, assembly GCA_029933275.1. Taxonomy (GTDB): domain Bacteria; phylum Chloroflexota; class Anaerolineae; order Anaerolineales; family Villigracilaceae; genus Desulfolinea. The sequence continues at coordinate 4,415 of JAOZOM010000007.1, forward strand.
CTTTGGTAATTTCTTTTGCTTCTTCGGAGGTGTGCCCTTGATTTTTTTCCGAGAGATAAAGCACAATCGGGGCGGCGATTAATCCGCCAATAGGGGAGAAAATTAAGCTAACGATAATGCTTGTCAACGCGGCGAGGACTAATGAGATTTTTGCCGCGCCATAATCGAGAGCTTTTTTTGCCATTAAGATACCATCCAGCGTATTGCCCGCGAGCATCAGAATAGTTATGATGGCAAAAATAACCCAGCCCGTTGTTCCAAATCCGCTTACGATGCCAAATCCCAACGCGGCGAGCCAAATAATGACCAAACCGGGGAAAACAGGCATAATTAAACCGAATAACCCGAAAAGCATAACGATTAGGGTAATAATTGTAATGGATGTTTCTAGCCAAACGGGCATGAGGAACTCCTTTGAAGCCTAATGAGTGAAATATGAGAATCAGGCATCATACTAGACGCTTCACTTGATTACTTTAACCCCACCCATCCACGGGCGTAGAACTTCGGGGATAATGATTGAACCATCTTCTTGCTGATAATTTTCCATGACGGCAATCAAAACACGCGGTAAGCCCATCCCAGACCCGTTCAGGGTGTGGACAAATTTATTCTTTTTGCTCCCCTCTGGCTTATAGCGAATATTCGCACGCCGCGCTTGAAAATCTGTCACGTTTGAAACAGAGGAAACTTCGAGCCATTCGTTGCATCCCGCCGCCCAAACTTCGATATCGTAAGTCATCGTTGCGCCAAAGCCCAGATCGCCAGTACAAAGCTGGAGAATTCGATAAGGCAAGCCCAATAATGCGACCGTCTCTTCCGCGTCCGCCATCATTTTCTCGAATGCAGCATCCGAATCTTCGGGTTTGACGAACATATACATCTCAACTTTATCAAACTGATGCCCGCGTTTGATGCCGCGCACATCCCGCCCCGCGCTCATTTTTTCGCGGCGAAAACAGGGTGTGTAAGCGGTGTAGGCTTTGGGCAAATCCGCATCTTCGAGAATTTCTCCGGCGTGATAGCCCGTCAACGGGACTTCGGCGGTTGGTACCATATATAAATCTTCTTCGTGGTCTTTATAAAGATTATCGGCAAATTTAGGCAACTGCCCCGCACCGTAAACGGTTTCTTTTTTGACCATGAAAGGCGTATATTTTTCGGTATATCCCTGTTTGATATGCAAATCGAGCATATAGGCGATGAGTGCGCGTTGCAAGCGCGCCCCCGCGCCGCTCAAGACATAAAAACGGGAACCGGTCATCTTTACGCCGCGCTCAAAATCAATAATATCGAGGGCGGGACCTAAATCCCAGTGTGCTTGTGGATTGAAATCAAATTCAGGAATTTTTCCAACAGTCTTGATAACAACATTCTCGCTCTCGTCTACACCGTAGGGGGTCGCATCGCTCGGGATATTGGGCAGGGTTGCCATAGTGGAGGTCAGTTCTGCGTCAACATCGCGCAAATCATCATCCAAACTTTTGATTTGATCCCCAACAGTGCGCATCGCGGCGATTTTTTCTTGCCGCGATTCGGCATCTTTCATCCGCCCGATTTCTTTTGAGACGGCATTTCGCTCGGCTTTGAGCTTTTCCACTTCCCCCAAAATTTCACGGCGATTTTCGTCTAATGTCAAGATTTTATCTACAATTTCTGTGTCGGCTTGACGTTTTTTTAATGCGTCTCGTACTAAATCGGGGTTTTCTCGTATTAAACGAATATCTAGCATATTACACCTCAGGGGGAGCGTCTTAAGACTTTAGACCTAAGACTTAAGACTTCGGTCTTTCGCTGATGTCTTAGGTCTGATGTCTTAAGTCTGGCATCTTGTGTCGCTGTATTATATACGCGGGGGAGGGAGTGTCAAGTAAAAGTAAATTTAACGAGATCGAGCCTAAACCACGCGCGTTTCGCAAAAAAAAACGGGCGGAAGTTGCCTCCCGCCCGTTTAAAATCATCTGAGAAAATTTACTCTCTGTTCATCGCATCCATTACAGCGACTGCCGCAATTTGGACGATGTCATTCACTTCGTCACCCGTTTGCAAAACGTGGACAGGTGCACCCATGCCGAGCAGGATGGGTCCAATCGCTTTTGCTTTGCCAAGTCTTGCCAACAATTTATAAGCGATATTTGCGGATTCGAGGGAGGGGAAGACGAGAACATTCGCGTCTTTTACTTCGCTAAAGGGATAGCGTTTGTCGATAATATCCGCGACAACCGCGGTGTCGGCTTGCATCTCACCATCCACATCGAGGTCAGGACGGTTTTTCTTGACCAACTCAACCGCTTTGGCAACTTTCTTCGAGAGCGGATGCGGTGTCGAACCGAAGTTCGAGAAGGAGAGAAATGCCACGCGCGGTTCAAGCTCTAGCTCTTTCGCAAAATCTGCGGCTAGAGAGGCAATCTCAGCCAAATCTTCTGCGGAGGGATCGATATTGACCGTTGCATCCGTAAAGAGATAAACGCGATCTTCGACAATCATCAGGTAAACGCCTGCGGCTTTAGTTGTTCCCTCGGCGGTGTGATGAATTTCAAGCGCGGGACGAATCACGTCCGGATATTCATAAGTCAATCCGGAAACGACCGCATCTGCATCGCCCATTTGCACCATCATCGGAGCGAAGACATTTGAACGGGTTACCATTTTGCGTGCTTTTGCCGGAGTCACCCCGCGGCGTTGGCGAATTTTACTATATGCGAGCGCATATTCATCTAATTTGTCAAATTTGAAGGGGGTAACAACCTGCGGTGTAAAATCAAGTCCTAGAGTCTTAATAGACTCTGCGATTTTTTCGGCATCGCCTAATAAAATCGGAACGCCGAGCTTTTCATCCGCTACCTGAACAGCGGCTCGAATAATTTTCGGCTCTTCGCCTTCAGCAAAGACAATCCGTTTTTTGCCGCCAGACGATTTGGCTTTGTTCATAATCAAATGACGGACGCGCGCACCTTTGCCCTGCCTAAATGCCAATTCTTCTTTATATTCTTCAATATCAATCATCTTGCGTGCTACGCCTGTATCCATCGCGGCTTGAGCGATTGCGGGAGCTTCCCACAGCAAAACACGCGGATCTAGTGCGGCAGGAATGATATATTCGCGCCCAAATTTCATGCTTTCTTTGCCGTAAGCGCGTAGAACGCTATCGGGAACATCTTCGCGAGCGAGAGCGGCTAAGGCTTTCACCGCAGCAACCTTCATCTCTTCGTTGATGGATGTGGCTCGTACATCTAACGCACCGCGGAAGATGAAGGGGAAGCCCAAAACATTATTAATCTGGTTCGGATAATCCGAACGTCCGGTAGCGATGATGCAGTCGGGGCGAACTTCTAGGGCTAGTTCGGGCATAATTTCGGGCGTGGGGTTCGCCATTGCAAAAATCAGCGGGTCTTTTGCCATCGTTTTGACCATATCCTGAGTCAAAACACCGGCAACTGAAAGTCCATAGAAAACATCTGCGCCAACCATCGCATCGGCGAGGGTGCGTTTATCGGTTTCTTGAACAAATTGCATCTTATATTTATTCAAGCCTTCACGTTCTGTCTGTAAAACACCGCGGGAATCGAGCATAATCAGATTCTCGCGTTTCACGCCAAGTCGAATAGCGAGGTTACTGCAAGAAATTGCCGCCGCGCCAGCTCCGTTTACAACAACTTTGATATCTTCAATCTTCTTCCCAACAATTTCAAGAGCATTCAGCAAACCCGCCGAGGAAATAATTGCTGTTCCATGTTGGTCATCGTGGAAAACGGGAATATCTAGCATTGCTTTCAGGCGAGTTTCTGCCTCAAAACATTCTGGGGCTTTGATATCCTCAAGGTTGATACCCCCAAAGGTTGGAGCAATGGCGGCAACAACTTTGATTAATTCTTCAACATCTAATTGGTCAACTTCAATGTCAAAAACATTTACATCTGCAAATTTCTTGAAAAGAACCCCTTTTCCTTCCATGACAGGCTTCGATGCCAAAGGACCTCTATTCCCCAATCCTAAAATTGCTGTGCCGTTGCTTACAACTGCAACCAAATTGCCTTTTGATGTATATTCATAAGCATCATCAGGGTTTTTTTCAATATCAAGAACGGGAACAGCCACACCGGGAGTATAAGCCAAGCTCAGTTCACGCGAGGTGTCCATTGGCTTGGTAGGAACAACTTCAATCTTACCCGGTATCCCCTTAAGACGATGATATTCTCTTGCTTCGTTATCTGTAACTTTACTCATAGTATCTCCTTAGCTATATTTAGCTATTTATTCTTTTCTCAACAACTGGATTATGACACAAGGAGCAGGACGCAAATAGTCCCTTTTGTCACTTATTTTGACGATGCCTGCAAGGTTTGATTTCAATCATCACTTATAAGTACACACTCGCTACAAAAAAGTTTTGATTCAAAAAACATATTTATCTATTTTTAATGTATAATGGACAAAATCTAAAGATTAGATTTACTAAATTATAAATTCTCCACCGCCTAATTGCGGTCATAACTTCTAAACAGATCTTCTGAAAATTTTAGGGTTCGCCCTTCTGGATTTTATTTGGGATGTCCATTGTGAAAAATAATGGACAGTGATGTGAAATAAGCAAGTCGAAAAATCAAATATGCACTAAAGTAGCACATCATCCCCTCCGATGACTTCGGTTATCCATACTTACCTATTTGCGATTCTATATTGCAGATGAGGTTATCCATAAACAGAATCTCTTCTAAAAGTCGTGACCTCCGGCAGGTTCACGGCTGTTTCTTTTTAAAGATGAATAAAATCACCGCGATCAAAGCACAGCGCAAAAATCCCCAAAGAGTGAGTATCTTTTTGGATGGCGAATTCGCCTTCGGACTCACCCGGATGGTGGCTGGCTGGTTACAAGTCGGGCAGATTCTCGGCGAGGAAAAAATAGCCGCGTTAAAAGCGGACGATGAACTAGAGATGGCTTATCTCAGAGCAATCAACTTTCTGAGCTATCGTCCCCGCTCGAAGAGAGAGATTAGGAATAATTTACGCAAGTATAAAGTTCCGGAGATGCTCATTGAGCCGACTGTGGAACGCCTCGAAGAGAAAGGTTATCTCAACGATGCGGATTTTGCCAAACTCTGGGTTGAAAATCGAAATGCTTTTCGCCCGCGTGGACGCAGAGCCTTAAACATCGAGCTTCGTCAAAAAGGAATCTCAGACGAGATCATCGAATCGACTTTGGATACGCTTGTAGATGAAGAGACTCTCGCATATCAGGCTGGGCTAAAAAAAGCGAAGAAATTAGCTCGGTATGAATGGCAGGATTTTCGCAAAAAGCTGGCTGCTTTTTTAGCTAGACGTGGTTTTAACTACGGCATTATTTCTCCCTTATTGCCCCAATTATGGGAAGAAGTAAAAGCCGATGATAATGAATAAATACGGCAATCAAGTTGTTGTTGAGATAGAAAAGACTTGATTATTCTTTGAGCAAAAAGCTCATAAAAGGGAAGCAAGCCAAATTTAAGTGCGATGCGGTTTCCATTCCAATCAAATAACTAACCAACGAGGAAAATGATGAATAACATACTTCTACCAATCATCGCTCTATTTATCGGAGCTGCAATTGGCTTTATGGTCAATCGGTATCTTAACGAGCGCGAACAAATCCGTCAGAAAATGACCGCTGACGATATTATCAAAGGGGCGACAGAACAGGCGCGTTTAATCGAAATTCAAGCGCGTGATAATGCCTTAAAAGTAACGCGAGAATCCGAAGCGGATATTGCAAAACGGCGCAACGAGCTTAATCAGGAAGAAAGCCGTATTCAGACTCGCCGAGATGAGCAAGATAAGCGCGCCGAGCGTTTAGAGCAACGCGAGCAAAAAGTAAATAGCCGCCAGAGTGCGGTAGATAGGCGTGCGAACGAGGTGGATAAGCAATACGAAGTGCAGATGAAAAAATTGCAAGAAATCTCGCAATTGACGACTGATGAAGCAAAAGAGATTATTCTTGCTGAAGTGGAAAAAGATGCGCGCGGCGATATGGCGCGGATTATCCGCCAAATCGAAGCCGAAGCACGGGCGGATGGCGAAAAACGTGCCCGCAAGCTGATTGCGGATGCGATCCAGCGCGTGGCTTCGGAGCATGTTTCTGAGGTGACATCCAAGATTGTGACGCTACCGAATGATGATATGAAGGGACGGATTGTTGGGCGAAATGGGCGCAATATCCGCGCTTTTGAGCAAGCCGCTGGTGTGGATGTGATTGTAGACGACACCCCCGAAGCTGTGACCATCTCCTGTTTTGACTCGGTGCGCCGTGAAATTGGTCGTCGGGCAATGACGCGGCTCACGCTGGATGGACGCATTCACCCCGCACATATTGAGAAGATTGTAAAAGAAGAGACAAAAGCTGTTGATAAGGTAATGGCAGAAGCGGGCGAACAAGCCGCTTATGATGCAGGAATTAGCGGTTTGAAGCCCGAAGTGTTACGCATGATGGGACGTTTGAAATTCCGCACTTCCTATGGGCAAAATCAATTAGCGCACGCAGTCGAATCATCAAAACTTGCGAGTGTTATTGCTGCTGAATTAGGCGCAGATATAGAAATTGCCAAGTTGGGCGGCTTTTTGCACGACATCGGCAAGGCAATGGATCATAATCAAGAAGGCACACACGCCCAACTTGGCGCAGAATTTTGCCGTCGCTATGGTATCAGAAACGAAAAGGTTCTCAACGCGATTGCCTCCCATCATCACGAGGTAGACCAAGCCTCCGTTGAAGCGGTAATCGTTGAAGCTGCGGATGCAATCTCCGGCGCACGTCCCGGCGCACGGCGAGAAGATTTGGAAGCGTATATTAAACGCATCCGTGCGCTTGAAGATTTGGCAAAATCCTTTAAAGGTGTAGAACAAGCCTACGCCATTCAAGCGGGACGCGAAGTGCGGATTATTGTCCGCCCCGATGATATTGATGATTTCACAGCCGGAAAATTAGCGCGTGATATTGCCAAGCAAATCGAAGAGAATATGCAATACCCGGGTCAGATTAAGGTAATTGTAATTCGAGAAACACGGGCGATAGATTACGCGAAGTAATTCAGATTGCGTATTGCGTAGTAAAAAGCCCTCGCTTTTGCGAGGGCTTTTTTCGTGAATATATTGCGTAAAATTATTAGGGAATATGTTTTATGCAGTAAAGGCTAATCCACAAAGCGATACTTAATCAATGCCCAGACCGCTTCAAAAGCATCGTAGATTTTGATTTTCTTCCCGTCCGAATAATCACGCGGATTGAAGGTAATAGGCACTTCAAAAATGCGGACTTTTTTCTTGAGAATTTTGGCGGTGAATTCCGGCTCAAAATTAAAGCTATTTGAGTGGAGCGTAATGCCATCCAAAACATCGCGGCGGAAAACTTTATAGCCGGTTTCCATATCCGTCAGGATATTATTGTAGAGGATATTTGTCGCCAGCGTGAGCAGTTTATTGGCAATCATATGCCAAAACATCGTTGAACGCCGAGTCGCACCCAGAAAACGCGAACCATAGACCACATCCGCAATCTCTTCATCGATGGGTTGCAAAATCGCGGGATAATCACGCGGGTCATATTCTAAATCGGCATCTTGGATGAGAAAAACATCGCCTTTTGCTTCGGCAAAACCAGTCCGCACCGCTGCGCCTTTGCCCTGATTTTTCTCATGCAAAATGACGCGGATTTGGTCTGTTCCATCCAGTTCTTTCAAAATCTCGCGCGTCCCATCGGTAGAACCATCGTCCACGATGAGAATCTCCCACGCTAAGCCGGTCGCCTGCACACGCGAAAGAATTTCACGGATATTTTGAACTTCATTATATACGGGGATAATCACTGAAAGTTTCATGAAACTGATTATAAACTTAAACGGAAAGAAAATGCGAAGGAATTTTTATTAGGAAGAATGAACTCCTTCTATGATATGCTAAAAAAGTCAAGCTGCATTAGAATACGAGTGGAGAAAATTATGAAAACACAAAAAAAATCCCTACTATTATTTTTACTAGGAATCAGCTTGCTGAGTGCTTGTAGCATGGAAGTTTCAAAAGTTGCGGATACGGCTGCCCCCGCGGCAGGAATCATCACTGCAACTTTGTATCCCACCTTTACCCCGCGAGCGACCGCGACCCCGATGCCTGCTACCGCGATCCCAACTGTGGAGCCGGTCTCCGGCACAGTGAGCGCACAAATTAACATTAGACAAAGTCCCAGCACCGCGAGCGAATCGGTCGGGATGTTGGGGATTAACAGCAAGGTTTGGATTATCGGCAAAGATGCCCAAGAGAAATGGTATCAAATTTACTTCGATTTCCCGGACGGGGAACGCGGTGAAGGCTGGGGGGCGGCAAACTATATCCAAACGGCTGGCAAGCCGGATGTCCCGGTCGTTTCGAGCGGGGGAGCATCCACAGGCGAAGAGGATGGTAACGGAATCGTCACCCAGCAGATTAATATTCGCACGGGTCCAGGAATCAGTTTTGACGCGCTCGGCATTTTGAATATCGGCGATGGTGTGACGCTAATCGGTAAAAATCCCGAAGGGACCTGGCTCAAAATCGAATATGCGAGCGGCGAGGCGTGGGTCTTTGCCGCGTATATCGAAAGCGATGTAATTGACGATTTGCCCATCCCCGAAGATGCAGTAGTGATGGCGACCGAAATCGCCGCGACTGCTGCACCTGTCTACACCCCCGCACCTGATGATGGCGATTCGATGGAAGAACCGGCGATTTTTGTGGAATTTTCGACCAATGATTCGCGCGCGTTTAGCTACGCCAGCGACCTTTCTTCACCGGAAGGCGATGCGGAGGATTGGGTTGCTTTTCATCCGAACTCCACCGAAGACCGTGTGAATTTGTCGATTGATCTCAGTTGCGAGGGGAACGGGACTTTATATGTTGAGTTATGGCAGGGCGGGGTAATGCTAACCGAGTGGGGCGAGTTGAAATGCGGTGATACGGATTACGCATTGAGCATGTTTCGTGACGAGACTTATCAGTTTCGTTTGTTTCCAAAATACTCGAGCAAATTGCAGTATATTAGTTATAACTTACAAGTTCGCGCAGTGCCTTAATAACAGAACACGCCCCTCTTAGTAATTGTCTAGAAATTACTTCCCAACAAGCACACCACAAAGCCACAAAGTACACAAAGTTTTTCTCTGTGGTCACAAAGAATTTCTCCGAGTTCTTTGTGACTTTGTGGTAAAAAACAGGAAATGATTATGAAAAGAAAAACATCACTTCTTCCTTTATCTCTTATCCTTTTTCTTCTTGCAGGTTGTCAAAGTCCTGCACCAACGGCTCTGTCATCAACGGCGAAGATAACCCCAACCGAAACAAGCACGCCGCCTGCACCTATAGAACCCTCACCCACATCCGATTTTACGCTGAGCGCAACCCTTCAAGAAGTGGAGGGGAGCGTAAAAATTGCAACGGGGGTTGGCAAAACATTTTCCCCCGCACAAAACGGGACTCTGCTCGAAGAGAACGGTCAAGTCCGCACACTGGAAGATGGCTATACGCGAATTGACCTTTCAACGGGGACATTAATCCGCATGGCTCCGCTTTCTGAATTTACTTTGATTTCAAATGAAGAAAAAGATGAGAGCTTACTTACACGCATCCAACTGAAATTAGGACAAATATGGGTCATACTCAACGGCGGGAGCGTAGAGGTCGAAACGCCCTCCGGCTTGGCTGCCGTGCGCGGCTCTTATATGATGGTGGAAATCAACCCCGAAACGCAAGATATACTCATTACCTGTCTTGAGGGGAATTGTAGTTTAGAGAATGCTACGGGTGTTATCGAAATGGTCTCAGGACAGCGCGCCATATTAAAATCTTCCGGCGAAGAAGTGCTTTTGCCTTTTATCGAAGAAATGTCCGAAAGAGATTTTGCAGAATGGCTCTTCTTTGTTCCTGAATCCGAAGATGTTTTTCCTCTACTCCAAGAAACGGGCATCTTGCCCTGGGAAAATTGGAGAGATTTTATTCCCGATGAGAACAATCCACATCCCAGCTTAGATGAGTATTTTCCAGACGGAAGTAGACTTCCAAACGGTGGCGGGCTTCCAGATGGCGGCGAGCTTCCAAATGGTGGCGGGCTCCCTGATGATGGTGGGCTTCCAGACGGTGGCGGGCTTCCTAATCCCCTTGGATAAAAATTTATGCTCAAAAAACCTTCCCTCCGCACCAGTCTCCTTCTCATCACCGCGGGATTTCTAATCCTTTCGGAAATTTTAGCCCACTATCCCTCCATCATCACCCCCACCGAAAGATTAGACTACGCCGCTCGTGATGTTGCCATGCGCTTACGCGGTGTTCAAGAACCGGATGAGCGTATCGTCATCGTTGCGATAGATGATTTCTCCTTCAACTGGACGGGTTATTCCTGGCCCTGGTCCCGCGCTTATCTCGCCGAAATCGTCCAAACGCTTAATGATTCCGGTGCAAAGATCATCGGTATCGATGTGATGCTCTTTGAAGAAGACCCCGAAGGAGATGTTGCCCTCGCCGAAGCCTTCTCCCAAACCCCGCTTTCTGTTAATGTCGTTCAAAAATATACAGACCATCAGGGCATCCCCTCCATCCGCTTGCCTCAAGCAATTTATAGAGATATTTTTGATGGACTAGGCACAACCGAAATCCTCCTCGATGATGATGCCGTAGCCCGCAGTTTCAAAGTTCACGACGAGCATCAGGGCGTTGATTACTTCAACTGGGCATTTGAAATTGCTCGTCTGAGCCAAAACGCTGACCCAATCACCGAATTCTCCAGTTCAGGCATCACCCTGAACAGCGAAAGAATTCCACTCCAAGATAACCATTTCCTCGTAAATTTTCACGGACCCGCGGGAACCTACCCCACCTATTCTGCCGCCCAAGTTGCCTTGGGCGATTATCCCGCAGAAAACTTCAAAGACAAGATTGTGCTAATCGGAGCCACCTCCGTCACTTTACAAGACATCTACCCAACACCATTCTCCAGTCGGAACCGCACTTCGGGCGTAGAAATTGTTGCGAACACGGTCGATGCACTCCTGAATCATAGCTATTTGCGCGTCATCCCGCTCTGGGTCAGCATCCTATTTATCCTCCTCGCCGCGCTCCTGTCCCCGCTTATTCTCCGCTCGCCTCGTCCTAGCGTTAGGATACTGCTCATGTTCGGGAGTATGCTCATCTACGGGATCGTCTACTATCTCGCCTTTAGCCAATTGGGGTTATATCTTTCTTTTATGGCTCCCGAAACGATGCTTTTTCTTGGCGTAATTATGCCCACCCTAGAACAAGCTCTTTCTCAAGAAATCGAAAAACGGCGTGTCCGTAATCTTTTTTCGCGCTTCATCTCTCCCGAAATGGTCACTCAACTCATCGCTACCCAAGATATAAACTCGCTCAATAAACGTAGCGAAATCACCGTTCTCTTTTCGGATATTCGCGGCTTCACCACTCTCTCCGAAAAACTCACCCCCGATGGCGTAGTCAGTTTGCTCAATCCCTATTTGGATATGATGACCAAAGTTGTCCACAAACACGGCGGGACAGTGGATAAATATGAGGGCGATGCGATTCTTGCCTTCTTTGGAGAGCCGGTTCGCCACGAAGACCACGCTCTGCGCGCCGCTCGTGCCGCTCTTGACATGCGGCTTGCCCTCGTTAAATTAACCAATGCTTGGGAAAAAGCTGGTGTATTGCCAGAAAATTTCATCTTCGACATCGGAATCGGCTTGAACAGCGGTGATGTCTTTGTCGGCTTGCTCGGCTCCGAAGAGCGGATCAACTACACCATCATCGGTGATAACGTCAATCTCGCCGCGCGTCTGCAAGATTTGAGCAAAGCTTATGGCTGGTCAATGATTATCAGCGAAAGCACCCAAAAGCAAATTACAGATGAATTTGAAACCGAATTCATCGAAGCCGTCCGCGTAAAAGGAAAAAGCAAAGCGGTGAACATCTACAAGTTGCTGGGGAAGAAAGAAGATATGTAAGTGTAAATAACAGGCAAATTATACTTTTCTTCGCCTGCGAGCGAGAGTGCATTGTGCCAAAAATCAACCATCCCAACCCGTTTTCATTCGTGAGAGCATTTTTTTCTTGCCCCTTCCCCCACCCTGTGCTAAACTCATTCTATGGCTGAAGATACCATGCTCACCAGTGCAATTGAAGCAATTCGTCAAGGGGAAAAAGCAAAGGCGAAAGATTTACTGACGCGCCTAATTAAAGCAGACCAACGAAACGCGAATTATTGGGTATGGATGAGCGCAGCGGTCGAGACAAAAAAAGAACGCATCTACGCGTTAAAAACTGCTTTTCGCGCAGATCCCGAAAACGCCGCCGCCAAGCGCGGCTTGATCTTGCTCGGAATCATGCCCCCGGATGAGAGTATTGAGCCTTTTCCCCTCAACCATCCCCGTTTATGGGAAGAAGAGCTTATTCAAGCAGATGAAGAGGAAAAAGAGACCGGTGTCAAAGGGCTGGTTGCCAATCCGATGCTTCGTTTAGCCGGAATTGCCCTTGGTGTACTCGGCATAATCGGTTTCGCCATCTTCGGACTTTCCCGACAAAAAAGCGTCACCCGCGTAGATACCTTCACCCCGGGACCCTCCCCCACCTACACCCTCACCCCAACTGCATTAAACGCGAAACCGGTCAGCACCCAAGAAGCGGGGAAACCGCAACCCCTCTCCGAACTGCTGGATGCCCCCTATACCCCAACGCCGCTTTATGTGAATACCCCACGCTCCATTCAAGCCAGCGACTATGGGAACGCGGTCAAAATCGCCTACCGTGATGAAGATTGGGAAGCCCTAATCTCCGCAATGGAACAAATCGCCATTCTCGAACCGGAGAGCGCAGACCCCTACTATTATATGGGCGAAGCCTACCGCTTCTTAGGAAAAAGTAGCAAAGCCTATAATGCTTACGGTCAAGCCATCAAACTCAATAACGATTTTGGTGCGGCTTATTTGGGCAGAGCACGCGTCCATCGAGAAGTGAATCCTGGCGCAGATATTCGCCCAGACCTCGATTCTGCGATTAAAAAAGATCCGAATTTTGCCGAAGCCTATGTTGAAAGAGCAAAATACTGGCTCGAAAAGAAAGAGTACGAAAAAGCCCTTAAAGACCTCGAAAAAGCAGAAGAACTTGCCCCAGATTCTCCTCTCGTATATTTCAATCTCGCTAAAGTCTACAGGGCGCAAGACGAACTCACCGATGCTCTCGAAGCAGCCGAAAAAGCCTTAGAACTTGACCGTACCCATCTTGAAACCTACTTCCTATTGGGACAACTCTATGAGGCAAATGACCAACTTAGCAAAGCCGCCGATATTTTAGAAATCTACGTTGCCTACGAAGAGGAAAACGGCGAAGCCTTCGGGATTCTCGGCGGTGCATATTACGAAAACGGAGACTACGATCAGGCAATCGAAATTCTTGATAAAGCCCTCAAATTAGATCGTTTCTCAGGTATCGCTTATTACTATCGCGGACTGTCCTATCTCGCCCTCGAAGATGGCGACAGCGCGGTGAAAGACCTCGACAAAGCAAATGAATACCTCGAAGATTCCTTTGGTGCCAGCATCGCCCTTGCTCAAGCCGAAGCTCTTCGCGAACGATACGGAAATTGCTATCTCCAAGTGGAGCGCACCCGTCCGCTTGTGGAGAATGACTACCAAGAAGCCCTCACCCATTATTGGAGCGCAATCTGCCATGAGGGGCGCGAAGATTTGTACGCCGCCGCCCAATCTTGGGAAGCTCTGCTCGCGCTGCCGCTTAACACCAAAAATCGAGCCATGCAAATCGAAGCAAAAAACCATCTTAGCGAAATCTACACCCCTACGCCTACCAGCACAAAGGGACCTACGCCCACAAAAACCCCTCGCCCTTCTCGCACTCCCACGCCAAATAATTAATCTATGCGTAACGCAGAAATTATCTACAATCCTGCCGCGGGACGATTTCCCGTAGTAGCCGCGATTCCCTCAGCGGAACGCACACTCCGCGCGGCGGGATGGGAAGTAGCCTCTCTCGAAACGCGCTCAGGTGGACATGCTACCGAACTAGCGGCATCTGCCGCGGCGAGAGGCATCGATGCGGTTTTCGCCGTGGGCGGGGATGGCACCATCGGGCAAGTTGCCAGCGGATTGGTCGGTACGCAGACCGCACTCGGCATCCTGCCCGCGGGGACGGCAAATGTTTGGGGAAAAGAATTGGGGATGCAACCTTATTCTTGGATAGCGCGAAATGCTTTGGAAGCAAATGTCAAGCTCCTCGCCGAGTCGCCGATTTACGCGGTGGATGTTGGGGTCTGCAACCAACAGCCCTTTTTAATGTGGGCAGGCTTAGGGCTGGACGCGTTATCCGTCCAAAAAGTGGAACCGCGCTTCCGCTTTGAAAAATTCTTCGCAGTACCCGAATATGCCGCGACTACCCTCCTCGCCTCGGCACGCTGGCACGGGATTTCGCTCCGTATTTGGGCGGACGGGGAGGAGATCGAAGGGCATTATATTTTGGCGGTGATTAATAATATCCGTCATTATATGGGCGGGCTGACAAATCTTTCGCCCGATGCGATGCTGGACGATGGGATTTTTGATTTATGGCTTTTTTCGGGGAAAACGCCCGCCGATGCTTTGCGCTTTTTTTTTGAGATGTGGAGTGGACGGCATATCGATTCTGCGCATATCCGCCGCGTCCCTTTTCGGGAGTTGCGCCTCGAAGCGGAGACCGAGTTTGCCGTCCAAACAGATGGCGAACCGCGTTTTGATACCAAAATCGCCGAGATTAGCATCCGCAAACGCGCTTTACGCGTTTTAATGCCACCCCATGCTTTAGATGCGCTTTCTCAGGAGCCTGTTGGATGAAGTACCTAAACCCTTATACAATTTTGGGCGCGTTGGGCGTGGCGGCTCTTTTGCTGATTCTCACCCTCCTGCTGGGATTTGGCTCTCCCGCCACCCAAGCGGGGGGCATTAATATGCAACTTGCCGCGATTACGATTATCCCCGGACCGACTTCTACGCCAAAAATTACCGCCACCCCAACTTACGACCCCGCACAAGGCACACCAACGCCGCAAACCGGAGAAATTGCGCTGAATGGCTACGTTCAAATCACAGGCACGAAGGGTGAAGGTCTCCGTTTACGCGAAACACCAGGGTTAAGCGGCGAGCATCTTTTTCTCGGTTTCGATAGCGAGATTTTCCAAGTCGTAGATGGTCCCGAAGAAGCGGACGGGTATATTTGGTGGTATATTTTGGCTCCCTACGATAATACCCGCATTGGTTGGGCGGTTTCTGATTTTTTGGAGGCGGTAACTTCGCCCTGACCAACATCTCCCTGACTTTTGCTTTGCTCAGGTCGTCTCTTTCCTAATAGGAGAGGGAATTTCCTGCTTCTACCGTTTTTTGTACCCAAAGGGCATAGATGGTTTGTACACGG